>CANBZB010000046.1 GCA_947373745.1 Burkholderiales bacterium
CCCAACTCCACCATGCCAGGCATCACTGCGCTACCACCCGTGAGAACAATGCCTGAAGAGAGCACCTCTTCATATCCTGAATCACGGATGACTTGTTGCACCAACGAGAAAATTTCTTCCACACGCGGCTCAATCACACCGGCCAAGGCTTGGCGGCTCAACATGCGAGGGCTGCGGTCTCCTAAACCAGGAACCTCCACTTGAATCTCTGGATCCGCCAACATTTGCTTGGCAAAACCTGATTCAATTTTGATTTCTTCTGCATCTTTAGTAGGTGTGCGCAAGGCCATCGCAATATCGCTGGTGATTAAGTCACCTGCGATCGGGATCACAGCGGTATGGCGAATCGAGCCATTGGTAAATATGGCTACATCTGTAGTACCAGCGCCAATATCAACCAGTGCCACACCTAATTCACGCTCATCGTCTGTCAACACAGATAGGCTGGAAGCCAATGGGTTGAGCATTAATTGATCGACTTCTAGACCACAGCGGCGCACGCATTTGATGATGTTCTCAGCCGCGCTTTGTGCACCGGTGACGATGTGCACTTTGGCTTCTAAACGAATACCGCTCATGCCAATCGGTTCGCGTACCTCTTGCCCATCGATCACAAACTCTTGCGGTTGAACTAAAAGCAGGCGTTGGTCTGTCGAAATATTGATAGCTTTCGCGGTTTCTACTACCCGCGCCACATCAGGTGCAGTCACCTCACGGTCTTTCACTGCCACCATGCCTGTAGAGTTCATGCCACGGATATGGCTACCCGTGATACCGGTGTACACGCGAGTGATCTTGCAGTCGGCCATGAATTCGGCTTCTTTCAAGGCTTGCTGGATGCTTTGAACGGTTGCGTCAATGTTGACCACCACCCCACGCTTCAGACCATTGCTTGGCGCCACCCCCATACCGGCAAGTTTGAGTTCGCCGCCGGGCAAGACTTCAGCCACGACCACCATCACCTTGGCCGTACCAATGTCTAACCCCACCACCAAATCTTTGTACTCTTTTGCCATAACAGCCTCGTTTCTTACCTAATCTCTTCAGTTGCGCGGAATCGCCGCTTCAATCGTGCTCACACCATGCAAACGTATTGCATAGCCGTTGTCATGCCGCAAATCAATCGCCTGCAATGCCGTGATTTTTCTTCCCAATTTCTGTGTCACGCCAGCCAATGTTTGTTCGACCCTTTGCATACGTGCAGTCACTTCAGTCACATCACCGCGTCCAAGTTCGATCACAGCACCTTGTTTGAGGTAAGCGCGCCAACTGCCGCGCTCTGTCAGTTCTAAGTTGCCCATGTCCAGCGTTAAGCCATGGAATATGGGCACCAATGCTTGGTACATCTGCCAAACCAATTGCGATTCACTGTCTGGGCCTTTGAGGCGAGGAATTTTTTCGTTTTCTAAATCAGCCAAATTCGCTTCGAACACTTCCCCATACATATTGAGTAAGCGCGATTCGCTTTGTTCACCCCAATACGCTACCGGTCGATGTTCCTGCAATGTCACACGTAAGCGGTTTGGAAATTCGCGCTGCACCGTAGCTAACCGAACCCACGGCACACCTTCAAAAGCATTACGTACTTGGCGCAAATCCGCAGTAAAGAAATTGCCTGTCATGCGCGTCGTCACGTTGGCCCGCAAAGTCGTTGCATTGTTGTGGTCCACTTCGCCTTCTACCGTGATACCTACTAAATTAAACATAGGCAAATGCACTGCGGCCCAAAACATAGTGAATACAACACCCAACGTCAGACACGCAAACATGAATGAGCCCACAAGGTGCATCAACTTCACATCCCACGGCACTTCCACGGCCGTGCTTTTTTCGGCACGAACGCGTGTATGGGTGGTGTAGCGTGACGTGCTCATGTTTGATTGCCACCCTGTGCGTGATCTAAGGTTGCACTTTGAAGCAATTGAATGCACAAGTCTTCATAGCTGATGCCCGCAGCCCTTGCTGACATCGGCACTAATGAGTGGCTTGTCATACCGGGTGAGGTATTCATCTCTAGCAGATAGGGTTTACGATCTGTAGCGCGCAGCATGATGTCTGCACGCCCCCAACCACGGCAACCCAATGCACGGTATGCAGCAACCACCAAAGCTTGGATAGCTTGTTCCTCTTTTTCAGGCAATCCACTCGGGCAGTGGTACTTCACATCGTCTGTGAAGTATTTGTTCTGGTAGTCGTAGGCACCACCTGGGGCAGCAATGCGCACCACAGGCAAAGCACGTGCGTGTATGCCATTACCAATCACTGGGCAAGTCAACTCTTCGCCAGTGATGAATTCTTCACACAGCAAGTCGGGGTCATACTGAATCGCCAATTGGGCTGCCGCTTCCATTCCTTGGGCGGTAGTGACTTTGGTAATGCCTATCGATGAGCCTTCACGCGGAGGCTTGACGATCAGCGGAAGGCCTAGTGTTTGGGGGATAGCGGCAATAGCTTGCGGCGATTGTTCGTCAGGCGCAAGACTGACCGACTTTGGCGTCGATAGACCCAATGCGGACCAGATCCGTTTGGTCATCACCTTGTCCATTGCAATGGCAGAAGCCATCA
The DNA here is from genome assembly GCA_947373745.1 of Burkholderiales bacterium. Classification (GTDB taxonomy): domain Bacteria; phylum Pseudomonadota; class Gammaproteobacteria; order Burkholderiales; family Burkholderiaceae_C; genus Limnohabitans. Next base: position 2,566 of record CANBZB010000046.1, read on the forward strand.
CACCAGAGCCGGTGTAAGGAATACCCAACAACTCCAACGCACCTTGTACAGAACCATCTTCTCCATAACGACCATGCAAAGCGATAAATGCATGGGAAAAGCCTTGCTGTGTGAGTTGATCCATAGCTTGGTGGGCTGGGTCAAATGCATGCGCATGCACACCTTTGCTTTGCAATGCTTTCAGAACGCCTTCACCAGACATCAATGAAATCTCACGTTCTGCAGATCGTCCACCCATCAACACCGCTACTTTGGCGGTACCCATGTCAAATGACTGTGTTGTTGTCATACTGTTTAAGCCGCACTTTCCAATTGCTGTTTTGCAATCGCTAAAACTTGAAGAGGCACTTGCCCGATTGAACCTGCCCCCATGCACATCACTACATCGCCGTCTTGTGCGTTTTCATAAATGACTTGTGCCAATTGATGGATGTCCTCTGCAAACACCAAAGATTCGAACCCAGCCATGCGCAATGCCCGTGTCAATGCCCGTCCATCGGCTGCGACTATGGGTGCTTCACCTGCTGCATAGATTTCAGTGAGTAACAAAATGTCAGGACGCGACAAGACATGGACGAAATCTTCAAAACAGTCGCGTGTACGCGTATATCTGTGCGGTTGAAACGCCAAAATAAGACGCCTGTCTTTGAAGGCGCCACGGGCCGCCGCCAAGGTGGCAGCGAGTTCTACAGGGTGGTGGCCATAGTCTTCGATCAAGGTGAAGTGTCCGCCATGTTTGGCCGCCACCTCACCATGGCGTTGGAAGCGTCGGCCCACACCCTTGAATTCAGACAATGCTTTTTGTACCGCCTCATCCGGCACATTCAATTCCACTGCAATGGCAATCGCTGCCAAAGCATTAAGAACATTGTGCTCGCCTGCTAAATTCAAATCGATATCCATATCAGGTAACTGGACACCGTTGCGGCGCTGTACCGTGAATTGCATGCGTCCGTTGTTGGCTTTGACATTGACGGCACGCACTTGTGCGTCTGCATTAAAACCATAACTCGTGATGGGGCGCGACACCTCCGACAAAATGCTCTGCACGGCCGGATCATCGGTACACAAGATCGCTGCGCCGTAAAAAGGCATGCGATGCAAAAACTCGATGAACGCCTTTTTCAAATTATTGAAATCATGGCCATAGGTATCCATATGGTCGGCATCAATATTGGTCACTACGGCCATCACTGGCAACAAATTCAAAAACGATGCATCAGACTCATCTGCTTCGACCACGATGTAGTCACCTGCGCCAAGTTGTGCATTCGCACCCGCACTGTTTAAACGTCCACCGATCACAAAGGTTGGATCCAAGCCTGCTTGGGCTAACACGCTCGCCACCAAACTAGTGGTGGTAGTTTTCCCGTGGGTTCCTGCAATCGCGATGCCTTGTTTCAATCGCATCAACTCTGCCAGCATGACAGCGCGCGGAACAACCGGTATTAGCTTAGCGTGTGCCGCAACCACCTCGGGGTTGTCGGCTTGCACTGCGGTTGAAGTCACTACAGCATCTGCTCCTGCAATGTGCTCGACCGCATGACCCACGTAGGTACGAATACCCAATCCTGCCAATCGCTTCAAAGCCGCACTATCAGACACGTCCGAGCCTGAAATGGCATACCCCAAATTCAATAAAACTTCAGCAATGCCGCTCATTCCGGAGCCACCAATACCTACAAAATGGATATGGCGAATGGCGTGTTTCATGCGACAACTCCTTGGCTTGCTAGGTGTTCGCAGATGGCTACTGTTTTTTCAGTGGCATCAGTTTTACGCATGGCGTAGGCTTTTTCTGCGACTTCTATTAATTTATCCCGCGTGAGTGTTTGCAATAAATCTGCCAAGCCCTGCGCCGTGAGTTCGGCTTGCGGCAAGAGCCAAGCGCCTCCAGCATCCACTACAAATTTGGCGTTGGTGGTTTGGTGGTCGTCTACCGCATGTGGAAACGGCACATAAATCGCTGCAACACCTATCGCGGCCAACTCTGTGACCGTACTTGCACCAGCGCGCGCAATCACCACATCTGCATGGGCAAAGGCTTGGGCTGTATCTTCAATAAACGGCGTCAAGGTGGCTTGCACATCTGCTTTTTCATACGCTGCTCGCAAAGCGTCTATTTGCTTTGCGCCACTTTGGTGAATGACAACAGGGCGTCGAAATTCTGACATCAAGGCTAAGGCCTGGGGCACAACTGTATTGAGCGCTTGTGCGCCTAAGCTTCCACCGACAACAAGAAGCTGCAGAGGGCCGTGGCGTTTACCAAGGCGATCACTCGGACGCGCTTGTTTAACAAACGCCTCACGCAATGGATTTCCAATCCACTGTGCTTTTTTCAAAACATGCGGGAAGGTTGTCAAAACAGATTGCGCAAACTTAGCGAGCACTTTGTTAGCCATACCAGCCACAGAATTTTGCTCATGCACCACTAACTTGTGGCCCGTGAGTGCAGCCATGAGACCTGCTGGAAAGCTTATATAGCCTCCCATACCTAACACGACGTGTGGTTTGATACGACGCAACACTTGCACACTTTGCCAGCAAGCACGAAGCAAAGTAAATGGCAAGATAAATAAAGTCATCAGTCCCTTACCCCGCACACCAAAGAACTGAATCTGTTCGTAATCAAACCCATGCGGTGGAACCAAATGACTTTCCATGCTCGGTGCTGGTCCACCCAACCAGTGCACATGCCACCCGCGCTCACGCAACTGATGCGCTACAGCCAAACCCGGGAAAATATGCCCCCCCGTACCACCAGCCATGATGAGTGCGGTTTTCATAACCGCCCTCCATGCATCAGCACGCGATTCTCAAAGTCCACGCGCAAGACCACTGCAATGGCCACTAGATTCAGCAATATGGCGGAACCGCCATAGCTCATCAAGGGCAGCGTTAATCCTTTAGTCGGCAATGCACCAAGGTTCACCCCAATATTGATGAACGACTGAAAGCCAACCCAAATCCCAACACCTTGCGCCACCAATCCAGCGAAGACGCGGTCCATGGCAATGGCTTGGCGACCGATATACATGATGCGGCGGGTCAACCACATGAATAAGCCGATGATCAACAACAAACCAACAAAGCCAAACTCTTCGCCTATGACTGCTAACAAGAAGTCGGTATGCGCCTCTGGCAACCAATGGAGTTTTTCAACACTGCCTCCCAATCCCACACCAAATATCTCACCGCGACCAATCGCAATCAGCGAATGGGTGAGTTGGTAGCCTTTGCCAATCGCATTGGTAGCACTCCATGGATCAAGGTATGCAAAGATACGTTCGCGTCGCCATTCAGATGTAGCGATGATCAACACAAACACACCGGCAATTAAAAACGACATCACCAAGAACATCCTGGCGTTCACACCCCCCAAAAACAAGATGCCCATCGCAATGACGGCGATCACCATGAACGCACCCATATCTGGCTCGACCAGCAACAATCCTCCAACCACCGCCACTGCAGCAGCCATAGGTAACACAGCCGCAAAGAATTGTTCTTTGATTTCCATCTTGCGCACCATGTAGTTAGCGGCATACAACAGCACACCCCATTTCGCCAGCTCAGAAGGTTGGAAATTCATAAAGCCAAGACTGATCCAACGACGCGCACCATTGATGGTTTTGCCCACATAAGGAATGAGCACAACAATCAATAAAGCAATCGAGACCACAAATATCCACGGACCAATGCGCTCCCATGTATTCAATGGGATTTGAAATGCAATGACTGCCGCAACGAACGCCACGATCAACGATACCGAATGGCGGAATAAAAAGTACGTAGACGAGTAGTGCCCGCCAGTGCGTGGGTTATCTGGCAATGCGATGGAGGCGGAATACACCATCACCAAGCCAATCATCAGCAAACCAAATGTGACCCACACCAAAGGTTGGTCAAACCCTTTGACGTGAACGGGCGCGGCCGTTGTGCGTGTGAATTCGGTGCCATGTACGCGAACAGGTAATGCATCAAATTCAGCTTGCGGACGCGCGCCGAATGTCGCACGCAATGCTTGCAACCAACGCACGGCGAAACCCAACGGGATACGCGTGGTGAGACTGCTCATATCTGCACGCCTCCATGGACATCCAGCTCTAAACCTAAATCTAGTGCCAGGCCTTGCACCGCTTGCGCGAAAACTTCGCCACGGTGCACATAGTTTTTAAACATGTCGAGACTTGCGCATGCTGGAGACAACAATACGGCATCACCTGTCAGGGCCAAGCCTTGGCAATGTTTGACTGCGTCCTCTAAGCTTGCAGCGTCATGCATAGGCACTCCTGCACCTTGCAATACCTCACGCAGCTTTCCTGCATCTTTTCCAATCAATACGAGTGCTCGGACAAATTGTTGAATAGGGACGCGCAATGGGGAGAAGTCCTGCCCTTTTCCGTCACCACCTAATACCAGCACGATTCGGCGATCTGCCCCCACGCTATTGATAGCGGCCACCGTAGCGCCTACATTGGTACCTTTGCTGTCGTCGATGTATTCCACATCTTGCAAAATGGCAACAGACGACACACGATGTGGCTCACCGCGGTATTCGCGCAAGGCATACAACATGGCGGCCAATGGTGCGCCCGTTGTACTAGCCAATGCCAGCGCAGCCATGGCGTTGAGTGCGTTATGGCGTCCACGTATACGCAACGCATCTACTGGTAACAGCCGTTGGATATAGATTTCAACTTCAGCGGATGCACGCGACTTCCTGGTTTCATCCACATCCAATGCACGCACCAACCACGTCATGCCGTTGACTGTCTCTAATCCCCAATCACCATGGTGCGAGGGCATATCACTGCCAAATCGCATCACTTCACGCAACGTCTGCTTGCTTGTTTTGGTTTTGACAACTGGCGCGGGCTGCATAGCCATGACTTCGGTGTCGTCACGGTTTAAAACCATACACGCTTGTTTGCCAAAGATATGTGCTTTGGCTTGTGCATAAGCTTGCATATCACCATGCCAATCGAGATGGTCTTGGCTTAAGTTCAACACAGTGGCTGCGGTTGGTTCAAAGGTATCCACCTGATCGAGCTGAAAACTGGACAACTCCAACACCCACGCTTGCGGCCACTGGGCTTCTTCTTGGTCGATAGCAGCTGACAAGGTGTCCAGCAAAGTAGGGCCAATATTTCCTGCTACTGCGACGCGCAGGCCAGCACGCTCTAGCAATTGGCCCGTCAATGTCGTCACCGTTGTTTTGCCGTTCGTTCCTGTAATAGCCAAGACATGCGGCATGTATTGCTTGTCAGTTTTTAATTCTTCTAAGGCTTGCGCAAACAATGTCAACTCAGTACCTACCCACAAACCAGCTGCTTGTGCAGCTTGCCACACGGGCGCTACTGATTCAGGGCTTAACCCTGGACTTTTGAAAATCGCACGAATTGGCTGCCCATTCACTAAAGACGCCTCAAAGGGTGAATGTTTGAATACGACACTAGGAAGTTCTGCATTTAACTGCGCAAGATGCGGCGGTTGTTCGCGCGTATCCACTACCACCACATCTGCGCCGTGACGAACGCACCAACGCACCATTGCCAGTCCCGAGTCGCCAAGACCCAAGACAAGTACAGAGAGTTGTTGTAATGTGCGCATGGCAGGATTACCTTAATTTCAAAGTAGACATGCCAACTAAACACAGCAACATGGTGATGATCCAAAACCGCACCACTACTTGTGTTTCAGTCCATCCTGATTTTTCAAAATGGTGGTGTAGTGGTGCCATTTTCAAAATACGCCGTCCTTCGCCATACTTTTTCTTGGTGTATTTGAAGTAGCCGACTTGCAGCATCACAGACAGCGCTTCAACCACAAATATTCCACCCATGATGGCCAGAACAATTTCTTGACGCACGATCACAGCAATCGTGCCTAAGGCACCACCCAAAGCCAAAGCGCCCACGTCCCCCATAAAGACTTGTGCAGGGTGGGTGTTGAACCACAAAAATGCCAAGCCCGCCCCGGCCATGGCAGCACAGAAGATCATCAACTCACCGGAGCCAGGGATATATGGAAATATCAGGTACTTGGAATACACCGAGCTACCCGTCACATAGGCAAAAACGCCTAAGGCTGAACCCACCATCACCACCGGCATGATGGCCAGGCCATCTAGGCCGTCCGTCAAGTTAACCGCATTGCTGGATCCCACAATGACAAGGTAGGTCATGATGACAAAACCAAAAACGCCTAATGGGTAACTCACCTCTTTTATAAAAGGCAATAACAGTCCGGCTTTAGGAGGCAAGTTCACATCAAAGCCGGATTGCATCCACGAATAAAACAATTCGAGCACGCGCATATTGCTGCTCTCAGAAATACTAAACACCAAATACAAAGCTGCTACCAATCCAATCAAGGATTGCCACATGTATTTTTCACGCGAACGCATGCCTTCTGGGTCTTTGCGCACGACTTTGCGCCAGTCATCGACCCAACCAATGGCACCAAATCCAAATGTCACGAGCATCACAATCCATACGAATCGGTTAGTCAGGTCTGCCCACAACAAAGTAGAGGTGCCTATGCCAATCAAAATCAATACGCCGCCCATCGTCGGTGTACCGCTTTTAACCATGTGTGATTGCATGGCGTATTCACGGATAGGTTGACCAATTTTCAAAGCTACCAAATGTCGGATCACTGCGGGACCCGCAAACAAGCCGATGAGCAAGGCTGTTAAAGCGGCCATAACAGCACGGAAGGTGATGTACTGAAACACCCGAAAGAATCCAAATTCGGGCGATAAGGTTTGTAACCATTGCGCCAAAGTGATCAGCATGGCGTGGTCTCCTGCATGTGTTGTTCTGATTGTTTTGTAATAGCTTCTAGTACGCGCTCCATCTTCATGAATCGCGAACCCTTTACCAACACGCTAGCTACCGTGGGTAATGCTTGACATACCTGACGATTGAGTGCATCGATATCATCAAAATGTTGCGCGCGTGTACCGCATGCTTGTACTGCATGGGGTGTCAGATTACCTAAACACAACACACTATCAATGTCTTTTTGCTGCGCATAGAGACCCACTTCGCTATGAAACTCTGGGCCAAGGTTGCCGACTTCACCCATATCGCCTAACACCAACATTTGTGGTTTAGGTAACTCTGACAATAAGTCGATCGCTGCTTTGACCGAATCAGGATTGGCGTTGTAGGAGTCATCCACCACATGCACTTGCTTGCTTGCTATCTGGACTGCATAGGCGCGGGAGCGGCCTTTAACAGGTACAAATTGCGCCAAGCCTTGTGCGATTTTTTCCATTGCAATGCCAGCAGCCAAAGCTGATGCTGTTGCTGCCAATGCATTGCTGACGTTATGACGCCCGGCACAATGCAAAGGGGTTGTTACATCGCCGTGGGGTGTTTTTATAGTTAGTACAAAGTGATCGCCTTGCCAATCAGCCTTGACCAAAACCACATCGGCCTGCGTTGAATTTTGCTGAGAAGCTTGCATTGAAAAAGTCATGCACGCTCTCTCGCCTGCTAGTTTTTTCCAAAGAGGCGTGAAGTCATCGTCTGCTGGAAACACTGCAACACCATCTGCAGGTAGCGCAGAAATGACAGCACCGTTTTCTAGCGCCACAGCCTCTACGCTAGCCATGAATTCTTGGTGCTCGCGTTGTGCGTTGTTTACCAATCCCACAGTAGGCTGGGTAATTTCAGCTAACCACGCAATCTCACCGGGATGGTTCATTCCCAATTCAATAACAGCGCCGCGATGAAATTTTCGTAATCGCAAAACGGTTTGCGGTACACCTATCTCGTTATTCAAATTGCCTTGTGTAGCCAAAGCACCATCCCCATATGCACAGCGCAAAATACTGGCAAGCATCTGGGTCACCGTTGTTTTCCCGTTACTACCTGTGACGGCAATCACAGGAATATGCATTTGGCTTCGCCAACCTTTGGCTAACTGGCCTAGACCTTTGCGTGTGTCTGGTACTTCTATGCAAGCTAAGTGGGCATCTGCTTTTCCAGTCGCCACCATGGCGGCGCTAGCGCCACTTTGACTGACTTGGGTAAGGAAATTGTGGGCATCAAAGCGTTCGCCTTGCAGAGCAATGAATAGGTCGCCAACTTCTACACTTCTGCTGTCGGTATGGACGCGCCCGATACAAACCGACGCATCACCATGGATGCGCGCCCCCTCTATCCATTGGGCAGCATCTTGCAAGCGTAAGTGCATATCAGACATGCATACTCCTACTTCGAATCGCTTGTTGTGCCTGAAATTGGTCACTAAACGGATGCTTCACACCCTGTATTTCTTGGTATGTTTCGTGGCCTTTGCCTGCAATCAACACCAGATCGTTTGGACGGGCGTGTATGACAGTTTCTGCTATGGCTTGTGCTCTATCGACGACTGTGCGGACTGTTTGTGGCGCTTTTAAACCTGCATACATATCTTGCAAGATAGCTTCTGGCTCTTCACCACGCGGGTTGTCACTGGTCAGAACAATATGTTTTGCATACATTTCTGCGGTGGCGGCCATCAATGGGCGCTTGGTCTTATCGCGGTCGCCGCCGCAACCCAATACACAAATAATGTCGCCGCCACGCAGTGCCGCTAAGGGCTTTAATGCCAGCAATGCTTTTTTAATAGCGTCTGGCGTGTGCGCGAAATCAACCACTACCAGAGGGTCACCCGCATCACCCAATAACTCCATACGGCCCGGTACCGAAGGCAAATGCATACAAACTTGCGCCGCGTCTTCTAGGTGATGTCCTAAGGCGCACAAGCAGGCAATCACTCCTGTCAAATTACTGACGTTGTAATCCCCCACCATGGTCGTAGCGAGTGATGCAGCGTTATCGCCCAATTCGATTTCAAACTGCATGCCGCGATTGGCATAGTCTATTTTTTCTGCCTGGATGTGCTGCGAAGTTGTTTTGATATCTTGTTCTTGCGTGGCATACGTCCAAACTTTGGCTTGACCTGCTTTTTGCAATTTATTGGCCAACCACGCGCCTTTAGGGTCATCGACATTGATAACTGCTACTTCTAGTCCTGCCCAATCAAACAAGGCTTCCTTCGCTTGCCAATAGCGGTCCATATCGCCGTGGTAATCCAAGTGATCTTGCGAAAAGTTGGTGAATAGGGCCAGCCGTATATGTGTGCCATCTAGGCGGTGTTCTGCTATACCAATCGAAGATGCTTCCATGACGCAGTTGGTAACACCTCCACGCAACATCTCGTGCAAATGCGATTGCAGCAACACGGGGTCAGGTGTGGTCATACCTGTAGTTGTCAAGCTATCTGGTCGTCCTATTCCTAAGGTCCCGACCAAGGAAGAGGGTTGATCAAGATTTTGTAGGGCATGTGCCAGCCACCAAGCACAGCTTGTTTTTCCATTGGTACCCGTGATGGCAATCACGTCCATGTCAGCACTGGGATGCTGGTAAAAACTAGCTGCAATAGGTCCGCACGCAGATTTAAGCCCCTTGTAACTGGCTACACGGTCATGGATATGGGGTACGTCACCCCAATCAAAAACATCGGCACCGACCTCTTCTATGAGACAGGCACTGGCACCCTGCTCGAGCGCAATAGGAACAAAACGGCGTGCGTCATGCACTGCACCTGGCCAAGCGATGAATCCGTCATTCGTTTGCACTTTTCTGTTGTCAGTGCATAAGGCGCCTGTGACGCGTTCGCGTAACCACTGAGCAGCCTGGTCCGGTGTTTGGAGCCTTTGCATCACAAAGATTCCTTCTCTAATTGCGTCACCACCATTGGTTTGACAGCAATATCCGGTTGCACACGCATCATGCGTAGTGTTTGTTGCACCACTTCACTGAATACAGGTGCAGCCACATCACCGCCGTAGTAACGACCGTTGCTAGGCTCATCAAGCATCACCGCAACGATGATCAGAGGCTTTTCAATCGGCGCCATGCCGACAAACCATCCACGGTATTTGCGGTTTTTATCGCTGCCATATGTCTTACCGACTTGCTTATAAGCCGTGCCAGATTTCCCCCCGACGGAGTAACCCATGGTTTGCGCTTTCATACCTGTGCCACCCGGGCCAGCAGCCATTTGCAGCATCTTGCGCACTTGGCTGGCGGTGTTGGCAGAAAACACTTGTTCACCTGAAACAGTGGCTTCGTTCTTGAGCAAAGTAACGGGAATGATTTGACCGTCATGCGAGAACACGGTGTACGAACGTGCCATTTGAAAAAGCGAGGCAGACAAACCGTAACCGTATGACATGGTGGCTTGTTCAATAGGACGCCATGTTTTGTAAGGACGCAGTCGACCTGACACCACACCAGGAAATGCAATAGGTGGTTTTTGCCCAAAACCTGCTTGCGAAAATGTTTCCCACATCTCTTGTGGTTGCATTTGCATCGCAATTTTGGTGGTGCCTACATTGCTAGAGACTTGGATGACTTGCTCAACTGTTAACGCACCATGCGGATGCGCGTCATGGATCGTGGTGCCTGTTAACACCATGGAGCCAGGCGCTGTTTGAATCACTGAGTTGGGTGTGACACGTCCTGAATTCAACGCCAGCCCAATGGTGAATGGCTTCATCACAGAGCCCGGCTCAAATGTATCGGTCAATGCGCGGTTGCGCAGTTGTTCACCCACGAGATTGCCACGCTTGTCTGGCACATAACTGGGGTAGTTCGTCATGGCTAAGACTTCACCCGTTTGTGCATGTAGAACTACTACGCTACCTGCTTTGGCTCGGTTGCTCAATACGGCTTCTTTGATTTTTTCGTAAGCAAAGTACTGCGCTTTGCTGTCAATGCTCAATTGCAAATCTTTACCGTCTTCAGGCAAGATGATTTCGCCGATGTCTTCTACGACTTGTCCAAATTTGTCTTTGATGACGCGACGTGACCCAGGTTTACCGCCCAGGTCTTTGTTGAACTCGCGCTCGATTCCTTCTTGTCCAATGTTTTCTACATTGGTAAAGCCCACCACATGGGCAACCGCCTCCCCTTCTGGGTAGATGCGCTTGTATTCTTTACGCGCATAGATGCCTTTGATCTTGAGGTCTTCTATGCTTTTGGCAACAGGCTCATCCACTTGGCGTTTGAGCCACACAAAGTTCTTGTCTTCATCGCTGAGCTTTTTTTCTAGCTCGGCATGCGTCATACCCAATAACTTCGCAAGCGCCTTGGATTTGTCTGGATCGCGGTCAATGCTCTCTGGGTTGGCCCAAATACTTGGCACGGGTACGCTGGAGGCCAAGATATGTCCGTTGCGATCCAAGATGCGGCCTCGGTTAGCGGGCAAATCTAAGGTGCGCACATGGCGTACCGTTCCTTGGCGTTTGAAAAATGCGTTACCGATGAGTTGCACATAGGCTGCACGGGCCACCAACCCTAAAAAGCCCAATGCAATACACGCCACAATGAATTGGCTACGCCAAATCGGCGTCTTACTTGCCAGTAAAGGACTCGATGTGTATTGAACGCTGCGACTGCTCATGGACGCACCGCTTCTGAAGGGGGTGCACCTTGCGGTGGCAGGGTTGCGTAATGCGTGATCGCTGGCGTGATGGTTCGCATATGTAACTGTTCACGTGCTAATTTTTCAACGCGCTTTGGTGTCGCTTGTGCGCGTCGTTCTACGTCCAAACGGTCGTTCTCAATTTCTAAGCGGCGCGCTTCACTCGTGGCATGGTCTAGTTCGGTGGTGAGCGCACGTGACTCATATTGGGTTCTTACCAAATAGAGTGCACTGAGCAATACTGCAATCAACAAAATAATGCTCAAGCGACTCATGCCACTGCCTCGTGCTGCGCTGTTGGCAGACGCTCTGCGACACGCAAGATGGCGCTACGCGCACGCGGGTTGCTGGCTATTTCTTGAACACTCGGCTTGATACGCTGTAGCGCTTTGAAATCCATGACTTGCGGCGGCGCAAAAGGCGCACGGCGGTCATACACCTCACGCGCGTGTTGCGCAATGAACTGCTTCACGATGCGGTCTTCTAAAGAATGAAAACTGATCACAGCCAATCTTCCATGCGGACGCAAGACATGCAACGTAGCGTCTAGCGCTTGTTGCAACTCCTCAAGCTCGGCGTTGATGAAAATCCGAAAAGCCTGAAATGTGCGCGTTGCAGGGTCCTTGCCCGGCTCGCGGGTTTTGACCGTGTCAGCCACGAGCTGGGCCAATTCAGCGGTGCTTGAAGGGACGCCCCGTTCTTGTCGGCGAGCATCAATCGCCTTTGCAATCTGTAAAGCAAACCGTTCCTCGCCATATTCACGTATCACCTCCGCTATGTGTTGAATGTCTGCTTCTGCCAACCACTCCCGCACGCTCTGTCCACGCGTGGTGTCCATGCGCATGTCCAAAGGGCCGTCGTGTCGAAATGAAAATCCGCGCGCAGGGTTGTCGACTTGCGGAGAGCTGATGCCTAAGTCCATCAGCACGCCATCGACCGATGCATGCGGCAAATCGCCTAAGTGCGCGAACCCTTCGTGCCGAATCGACAAACGCGGGTCTTGGATTTGTTGGGCCACTGCAACCGCTTCCGGGTCTTTGTCGAAGGCAATCACCCGCCCTTTGTCGGAGAGTTGGGAGAGCATCAGACGCGTGTGTCCACCCCGTCCAAAAGTTGCATCTACGTAAGTACCGTCCGGCTGAAGGTCGAGTGCATCGACGGCTTCGCTGAGTAGGACGGTGGTGTGCTGCCATGGCGTGTCCACCGTCATCCTTTAGAAAGAAAATTCCTTGAAGACGTCCGGCATTTCGCCTTGCATGGCTTGCGCTTCTTGCGTTTCGTAAGTCGCTCTATCCCACAACTCGAAGTGGTTGCCCATGCCCAGCAACATGGTGTCTTT
>CANBZB010000047.1 GCA_947373745.1 Burkholderiales bacterium
TTGCCACCCGAGGAAGACGCATTGGTACCAACCGTGTGTCACAGCTTGGACCAAGCCTTGGAGTATTTGGACAAAGACCGTGCCTTCTTGACCAAAGGTGGCGTTTTCACCGACAGCATGATCGATGCGTACATCGAACTCAAAATGCAAGAGGTCACACGTTTCCGTCAAGCCGTGCACCCCGTTGAATACGATATGTATTACTCGCTGTAATCAGTCGCAACGCTGTTGCACAGAAGGGACGGCGCAAGCCGTCCTTTTTTTTACCCTTTCTTTTAAAACATGACTACGCATCCCTACACCCAAGCCTTCGACTTATTGGCCACTTTGGTAGCCGTAGTCCGTGTTGACGGCAAAGTAGTTTTTGCTAACTCCGCCTTAGAAGATGTGCTGGGAGTATCTAAGCGCAATATCGAGGGCGATTCGCTGTCGCAGTACTTTGTTAAGCCTGCCGGTTTTGAGAGCGTTTTAAAGGGTGCCCAAACCAATGCCTTTGCCGTAATGCGTTATGACGCCCATTTGCATAGGCCACTCACCGAACCATTGCCTGTGCATGTGATCGTTGCCCCGACGGATAAAGACAACGAAGTACTGGTCGAGTTGCTGCCACTGGAGCAACAGGCACGCCTCGAGCGGGAAGACCGATTGATTGACCAAGCGCAGGCGAATAAAGAACTGATCCGTAACTTAGCCCATGAAATTAAAAACCCACTCGGCGGTATCCGCGGCGCGGCCCAGTTGCTGCAAATGGAAGTAGCTGGACGCGATTTGGTGGAATACACCCAAGTCATCGTGCATGAGGCGGATCGTCTGCAACTCTTGGTTGACCGCCTTTTGGCGCCGCACCGTCGCCCGCATGTGGTGGGGGATGTGAATATCCACGAGGTGTGTGAGCGTGTGCGCTCGTTAGTTCTAGCTGAGTTTGCGCGTGGTCTTAAAGTGGTGCGCGATTACGACATCTCTATCCCAGACATTCGCGGCGATCGTGAGCAGTTGATACAAGCTGTTCTCAATATCGTGCACAACGCAGCGCATGCCTTGTCAGAGCGTATCGCGGCTGGGGACGCGCAAATTGTCCTTAAAACCCGCATCAACCGACAAGTGACGTTTGGCAAAAATCGCCATAGGTTGGCACTGGAATTGCATGTCATAGACAACGGGCCGGGTGTGCCAGAGGAAATCAAGGATCGCTTGTTTTTCCCACTGGTATCAGGCCGAGACGGTGGATCTGGTTTAGGGCTGAATTTAGCCCAAACTTTTGTCCAACAGCACCATGGACTGATTGAATGTGACAGCGAGCCAGGGCGAACGGATTTCAGAATTGTGATCCCCTTGGCTTAATACAAAAGAAAGTAGCGTTGAGATGAAACCGATTTGGATAGTTGATGACGACCAGTCAATCCGCTTTGTGCTGGAGAAGGCTTTGTTACGCGAAAACTTGCCAACTCGCAGTTTCACCTCACCACGCGAAGTCCTTCAGGCTCTAGACCATGCAAGCGAAGATGACTTGCCACAAATTTTAGTCAGCGATATCCGTATGCCTGGCGGTTCAGGTTTGGAGTTGCTAACCAAAGTCAAAGAACGCATGCCTATGTTGCCCGTCATCATCATGACGGCATTTTCAGATTTAGACAGTGCAGTTTCTGCTTTCCAAGGTGGTGCATTCGAATATTTGCCCAAGCCTTTTGATTTACCCAAAGCTGTGGAGTTAATTCGACGTGCGGTAGACGAGAGCCAGCGCGAACAAGCCCAAAGCGATTTACAAGACGAAACGCCAGAAATGCTTGGCCAAGCGCCCGCCATGCAAGATGTGTTTCGTGCGATTGGACGTTTGAGTCAAAGCCATGTCACCGTCATGATCACTGGCGAAAGCGGCTCAGGCAAAGAACTCGTTGCGCGTGCTTTGCACAAACACTCGCCGCGAGGTGACACAGGCACCAAAGGGCCTTTCGTCGCTATCAATACAGCCGCTATTCCTAAAGATTTGCTAGAGAGTGAACTGTTTGGGCACGAACGCGGTGCATTTACAGGCGCGCAAGCCACCAGAAGAGGGCGTTTTGAACAAGCCGAGGGCGGCACACTATTTCTAGACGAAATTGGTGATATGCCCTTTGACTTGCAAACCCGTTTATTGCGCGTGCTCAGTGACGGCAATTTTTACCGAGTTGGTGGTCATAGTGCGATCAAAGCCAATGTGCGTGTCATCGCTGCCACCCACCAAGATCTTGAGAAACGTGTCAAAGAAGGCGCGTTTCGCGAAGACTTGTTCCACCGCTTAAACGTTATCCGTTTGCGTTTGCCTGCGTTGCGGGAGCGCAGAGAAGATATTCCCACATTGACACGCCATTTCTTGCAGCAAAGCGCTCAGCAATTGGGAGTTGAGCCTAAGCGAATTTCTGACGCAGCGCAATTGCGTTTGAACCAATTCAATTTTCCTGGCAACGTGCGTCAGTTAGAAAATATTTGCCATTGGCTCACCGTGATGGCTCCGGCCCAAGTGATTGAACCCAAAGATTTGCCGCCAGAGGTTTTAGGACTCGCTAACGAATCAGGACCCTTGGCCCAACACGTCATGGAAGACGATGCAACGCTTGCGCAAGCGCATGATGACGGCGTGCAAGTAGCAACTTCCAAATCCACTATTTCACCCGTGGTACTGAATTTGCCGGGAGCTGATTGGGAGCAAGGCTTTGAAGCTGAGGCCATGAGCTTGTTGGTAGCGGGGCGCACCGATGTGTGGGATGCAATGGTCAATCGCGTCGAAGCGCGGTTAATTCAAACAGCATTAGCCAATACCCGGGGGCGACGCATAGAAGCCGCACAAAAATTGGGAATTGGCCGCAACACGATTACCCGCAAAATTCAAGAATTAGGAATTGAAGAGTAAGCGCTTAATTGAGCGTCACTAGGACTGGCGTGTGATCACTGGGGCGTTCGTTTTTTCTCGGTAATTTATCGATCACGCATGCTGTTACTTGGTCCTTCAATGCATGCGAGACCAAAATATGATCGATGCGCAAGCCGCGATTGCGACGGAATGCAAATTCGCGGTAGTCCCACCAAGAATAACTTTTCTCAGCTTGGTCGAATAATCGGAAGGCGTCAACCATTCCCAAATCTAGCAATGCTTTGAAATGGGCACGCTCTTCCTTGGTGCAATGGATGGTGTCAGCTAAAGCTATTGGGTCCCATACGTCTGCATCGTCCCAAGTGATATTGAAGTCGCCCATCAAAACCAACTTAGGATAGTTAAGCATCTCAGCCTGTAGCCACTGCGTGAGAGCAGTGAGCCACTGCATTTTGTAAACAAACTTGTCGCTATCAGGCGCTTGGCCGTTGGGGAAATAAGCGCCAACCACGCGAACACCGTTGATGGTGGCACTGATCACGCGCGCCATTTCATCTTGAAAATTAGGAATATTGTGGACAACCGATTCAATCGGGTGATTTGCAATCAATGCCACACCGTTATATGTTTTTTGACCAAAAAAAGCGACGTGGTAGCCGGCTGATTCAATGGCTTCGCGTGGAAATTTATCGTCGGTGGTTTTGGTTTCTTGTAACGCCAACACATCGATACTGCCCTCTGGTTTTTTTGCCTCCAACCAATCGAGTACCTGCGGCAGTCGCACGGTTAAGGAGTTCACATTCCAGGTGGCAAGTTTCATAGTCAGTGGGTATTTCTTTTCTGCAATGTGACCAAGTGATACGTTTGACCTTGTGCAGACACATGGGAAGTTCTTTGCGACTCAGTCCAATCACTTGGTAAAAGAGATGGCGCATAAGCATCGCCCTCATAGTCTGCGTCGATTTCAGTGACAACAATTTGCGATGCTATTCGCAAGCCCTGTTCGTAGAGTTGCGCGCCTCCGATCAACCAAATGACTTCAGCAGGTGGAAACAGCGCCATAGCGGCTTCTAGAGATGCGACCACTTGCGCACCAGGTGCTGAGAAATATGGTTGACGAGATACAACCACATTGCTACGACCTGGTAGAGGTCGAAATTTTTCAGGCAAAGATTCCCAAGTTACACGCCCCATTACCACGGGTTGTCCGAGGGTGGTGCGCTTGAAATGTGCTAAATCCTCAGGCAAATACCAAGGCAGTTGGCCTTGTTTGCCGATCACGCCATTGCGCGCACGCGCATAAATCATGTGCAACGGCATTAGACCGCGACAGGCGCTTTGATAGCACCGTGGCATTGGTAGTCACGTACTTCAAAGTCTTCAAATGTGTAGTCAAAGATCGAAGCAGGCTGACGCGCTATGTGAAGAGTAGGGTAGGCGTAGGGTGCGCGACTGAGTTGCAGCTCCACTTGCTCATGGTGATTGCTATAGATGTGGCAGTCTCCACCTGTCCAAATAAAGTCGCCCACTTCTAAGTTGCATTGTTGTGCCAACATGTGTGTAAGCAAGGCATAGCTCGCAATATTGAACGGCACGCCCAGAAAAATATCCGCACTGCGTTGGTACAACTGACAGCTCAAGCGGCCTTTTTCGCCTGCATTTTGTGCAGGTGCCACATAAAACTGAAAAAATGCATGGCAAGGCATGAGCGCCATCTTGCTGAGTTCCGCGACATTCCAAGCACTCACGATCATGCGACGCGAGTCGGGGTTGGATTTGAGGGTTTGGATTAATTCCGAGATTTGGTCGATGTGTCCACCATCCGGTGTAGGCCAACTGCGCCATTGCACGCCATAGACAGGGCCTAAGTCGCCGTCTTCGCGCGCCCATTCGTCCCAAATGCTGACGCCACGTTCTTTCAACCAATTGTTATTGCTAGAACCCGTTAAGAACCATAGCAACTCTTGGATGATGGAACGTAAATGCACTTTTTTAGTAGTGACTAACGGGAATCCCTCATTTAAATCAAAGCGCATTTGGTAACCAAATACGCTTCGCGTGCCAGTTCCTGTGCGGTCAGTTTTGGCGACACCATGTGAATAAACATGGCGCATGAAATCTTCATATTGGCTTCTGATGGGGCGCATAACAATTCAGTTTTTCAATAAGTGGTGAAGTTTAAACACTTTGGCGCTTGCAATTGAAGGAATCCAACTAGCGCACTACACGACCAGGATTCAAAATGCCTAGGGGGTCAAGTGCTTGTTTGACTTGTCGCATCAATGCCAAAGCGGTTGGGTCTTTGTAGTCCGGCAAGGTGTCCACTTTCAAACTACCGATTCCGTGCTCGGCAGAGATCGAGCCCCCAAAACTCTTGACCGCGTCATAGACCAAATGGTTGACGCGTTCTTCGTAGTCTTTGATAAACGCCGCATTGTCATGGCCCTCAGGAACTTGAACGTTGTAGTGCAGGTTGCCGTCACCTAAATGTCCAAAGTTGACCAAGCGCACACCAGGAATCTCTTGCGCAAGTTGCACGTCTGTTTTTTCTACAAAAGCAGCAATGGAAGAAACCGATAGCGAAATATCGTGTTTGATATTCAAGCCTTCTTGCGCTTGTGCCATGGTAATGCTTTCGCGGATATGCCAAAAATTACGCGCTTGCGAAAGGTTTTCTGCCACTACTGCGTCAGTCACGCAACTATTCTCTAGTGCCACTTCCAGTAAATGCTCAAAGCGGGCGCGTGCATGCTCTTGCGATTCCGTATCCGAGTTTTCTAATAAAACACAGTAGGGTGTTTCGTTCCAAAGAGGGATGCGCATTTGCGGGAAGTGTTTGTTGACCAAGCCCAATGAATACTGGTTCATCATCTCGAACCCCGTCAGACTTGCGCCTAAATGTTGGTGTGCAAGGCCTAGCAACTTCACGGCGTCAGTGACAGTCGGCACCGCTGCCCAGGCGGTGAGGGTGGCGGCAGGTTGTGGGAAAAGCTTCATCGTGGCGGCAGTGATGATGCCGAGTGTTCCTTCGCTGCCAATCATCAAATGACGCAAGTCGTATCCTGTGTTGTCTTTGCGCAAACCACTTAAACCATGCATCACTTCACCGGATGCGGTGACCACTTCGAGACCTAAACATAATTCACGTGCGTTGCCATAGCGCACAACTTGTGTACCGCCAGCGTTGGTTCCCAAGTTGCCGCCAATCGTGCAACTCCCTTCGGAGCCTAAGCTAAGCGGGAATAAATAGCCCGCCTTCTCAGCAGCGTCTTGCACACTTTGCAAGGTGCAACCTGCCTCTACTGTGATGGTGAGGTTGTCTGCATCTACGTTACGCACGCGGTGCATGCGCTGCATACTCAATACCACTTGGGTACCGCTTTCATTGGGTATCGACCCCACAACCAAGCCCGTATTGCCCCCTTGCGGCACGATACTCACCTTGGCGTTTGCGCAGGCTTTAACAATTGCAACCACTTCTTCGGTGTTTGCTGGACGAACAACAGCCAGCGCTTTACCGCGTGCGCGTTTACGCCAGTCTTGTTCGTAACTAGACAAGTCGCCATCAGTCAGCACATGGGGGGTGCCAAGAACTTGGCGTAAGGTGTCTAACAGAGCGGAGGTATTGTGATCAGACATTTTGTAGAGATTGAAAACGCAAGCGAACATGAAGCGCACAAGCAATGAATAAAACCACGCAAAGCACTACTTCTGCAAAAGCAAAGTAGCAACTTGGTGCTGCATCTCCCCAAGCACGCACTACGCCCTCTGTGAAATATAGCCAAATGAACAGGCTGACCCAGCGGTAGGTGTACATGCGGTTTTTCAGGAGACCAGCAAGAGGGATGCAAAGTGGCACTACCTTGAGTGCTAGCAAAGTACCGCCGGGTCGCAGAGGGGCCAACCAAAGTTCCCAAGCCAATCCCAAGACAATCAAGCCCGTCAAACTAAGAACGGCGAGTAATCGGGTGCGCGATACGTGATTGGGAAGAGTTGTCATAGATGCTGGCATGATGTAGTCCATGATTGTCTCGCATCTTCAAAAATTCATGGCGCATTTGGCGCAATTTCCTTGGGCCAACACTGCGCGCGTGGTGGCTCTGCGTTTCCGGGAAGACCGTTTAGGTCAAACAGCGGGGAGTTTGACCTTTACCACCTTGATCGCACTAGTCCCCTTCGTGACTGTGGCATTGGCTGTTTTTACAGTCTTTCCAATATTTAGTGACTTTCAGGCCGTGGTGCAAAAACGGTTGGTAGAGAGTCTGGTTCCAGACAATATTTCTCGACAAGTACTGGGGTATCTCACTTTGTTTGCCAACAAAGCAAGTCGCTTAGGTGCTGCAGGTGTGACTGCGTTAATACTGTCTGCCTTGGCTTTGGTTTTTACGATCGATCGCACATTGAACGCGATTTGGCGCGTAAAGAAAAAGCGTCCTTTTGCACAAAGGTTGTTGCTGTATTGGACCGCGCTCACCTTAGGCCCATTGTTGATGGGCGTTGGCATCGTGATGACCACGCAGTTTGTGAGTTTTTCGCAAGATTTTTCACCTACCGCTTTTGGAAACGTGGGCTGGGTTCTGAGTTCGTTGGAATATGGCTTGTTTGTGTGGGGCATTGCAGCACTTTATCGCTACGTTCCCTATAGCCAAGTACCTTGGAGCCATGCTTTGGTTGGCGGCACTTGGGTGGTTGCGGCCATCACCGTTGCTCGGAATGTGCTGGCGTATTTCTTTGGAAAGATGTCCACCTATTCCATGGTTTACGGCGCTTTTGCAACCCTTCCTATTTTGTTTGTATGGATTTTTTTAGCCTGGACTATTGTTTTGATGGGTGCAGTATTCGTTGCAAATTTACCGACCTTGCTAAGTGGCGTTGCCCGTGATTTACGAACAGCTGGTTGGCGTTTTGAGTTAGCCTTGGAAGTCTTGCAACACCTCCACCAAGCAAGACAGAGCCAAGCGCGTGGTGCGAGTCTTCTGCAGCTTTGTAGCAATCTGCGACTTGACCCATTGCAAGTAGATGATGTGTTGGCTACTTTGGTGGACATGGATTGGATTGGACGTTTGAGTGAATCTGCGGATTCGGCACACCTTGCAGTGAGTGAGTCGCGTTACATCTTGTTGGTAGATACGTCGCAAGCGTACTTAGCACCCTTGATGGCCCGTTTGCTTCTCAAACCAAGTACGCAGAACCAGCGCTTATGGGTCCAATGGCAAACCTTACGATTAGCAGACGTTATTTAGCTATGGTTTTTTGATGCCCAAGTGGTCAAGCACCACGGGAGGGCGACCAGGAAATTGCGCAACCAATTGCAGTTTTCCCCCCAAACTTTCTATGTAGAGGCGTAAGGTTGAAAGAAGCATGTCGCTGCGCTTTTCTAAGCGAGAAATAGCGTCTTGGCCAACACCAAGTGCTAGCGCCATGTCTGTCTGTGTTTGTTGGGCAGCGGTGCGAAGTTCTTTGAGCGTGGCCAACTCTTGGGTGCGACGCTCAATGCGTGCTTGACGTTGTGTAGGTAATTTGACCAATAGGTCTTTTAGTTTTTTAGCCATATCGCTACTCCTTTAAGTTTGTTTGGTTTAAATCTTGTAAATGTTCTTGGTACCGATGCTCTGCAACTTGAATTAGTCGCTTGTAAAAACGACTTTGGTTGACGCCACACTTATTGCCTCCAACAAGTAAGATGGCCTGCCTTCTTGGGTCAAAGGCAAATGCCACTCGCCACACCTCTTGCTGCCAACTAAAGCGCATTTCCTTCATGTTGAAGTAAGTCGAGCCTTTCAACGTTTCAACCGCCGGTCGCCCCAGATGAGGCCCGTAGTTGGCTAGCAATTTTGCGTGTGCGAAGAACTCGTCTTGGAAGCTCTCGTTTAGCTGCTCAAGTTCTTCGACAAATGCATCGTGCAAAAGCACTTCCCATTTCGATGGCATAAATTATGTTTTTAAATACATATCGTGTCAAGACTATTCGTTAAATATTTTTAGAAAATTCTAAAAATATCCACCTAAGGTCAGGCCCTTTAAAAGCCTAAAAGACAACAACGATGTAGCAGTTTTAGAAGGACTAGAAGTTAAGTTGTCTTCTAAAAATCAGGGTTAACTTTTGCTCAAAAAATGAAAAGTTACAACCAAAAAATAACCCGTTATCCCAAGAACTCTTTTAATGCCTGCAATGTTTCCTCAGGCGTTTCACCCATTTGGTGGTGCCCCATGGGTAACTCCAACACGTGATACTTTTTGTTGTGGGTACGTGCCGTATCAATCAAACTTCTTGCACCTTTGGGGTGTGTCATTTGGTCTTGTTTGCCCAACAAAAACAAAATAGGGCAGGTCACAGCCTGCATAGCATCTAAGCCATGGGTGTAGGAATCACAAGCTTTGAAGCCTCGGTGAAAGACATTGACCTTGGTGTTGCTTGCCAAAACGCGGCGACCGAGTGCCATCGAGGTACCGTAGACCCAAGTGCCTGGTCCCAAGACAGAGGGAGGTGCATTCAAGGTCGCGCGTGAAAACACGTTTACCATTTGAAGTGCCTTCATGGGTTCATTCAGCGAGGCCTCCAATAGCCCAGGCGAGACGGGCATTGGGAACGCAATTCCCACCAAGCCTAAGTGTGTGATGCGATCACCTAAACGTCCTGCCGTCTCTAGGGCAATCAGCGATCCCCAGCTATGTCCAATCAGCGCGGCTTTTTCAATACCAGCTGTATCCAATAGATGTTCAATAAACTTTGACGCGTCTTCCACGCTGTCTGGCGCATCACCGCCGCTGCGGCAGTGGCCTGGTAGGTCTACCGCCAATACATTGAAGCCGTGGTGTGCGAGATAGCGGGTTTGCAAAATCCAGACACTGTGGTCGTGCAATACCCCGTGGATAAACACTACGGTAGGTTTTTTGGCATCAAACGCCTTGCCGCCTGTATATGCATAGGCTTCGTAGGTTTGCCCGGTTGAAGTTGGGATAGAAAATTTCATAGTGACATCCCCTCACGCAACTGTGGGCTTGGTTGAAGAGCTAGTAGCTTTTTCAGCGGCCTTTAATGCGCGCTTCAAATCGTCAATCAAATCTGCTGGATCCTCTAGACCAATCGACAAACGAATGGTGCCTGGGCCAATGCCAGCGTTCACCAAAGCTTCATCACTCATCCTGAAGTGCGTAGTGCTAGCGGGGTGAATCACCAAACTACGGCAGTCACCTACATTCGCCAAATGGCTAAATAGTTTCAACGCTTCAATGAATGCACGCCCTTGTTCACGTGAGCCTTTGATATCAAAGCTGAATACCGAGCCAGCACCACGTGGACCAAAGCGCAATAGTTTTTTCGCTAAGGCGTGGCTAGAGTGGCTTTCCATCAAGGGATGACCCACGCGACTCACAAGTGGATGGCTAGCTAAAAACTCCACCACTTTCTCGGTGTTCGACATATGGCGTTCCATACGCAAAGGCAAGGTTTCAATGCCTTGCAAAATTAACCAAGCACTGTGCGGACTCATGCAAGCGCCAAAGTCGCGCAAACCTTCGCGACGCGCGCGCAATAGAAAAGCGCCTACCGTGCTTTCTTCGGTGAACACCATGTTGTGAAAGCCTTCGTAGCTTTGCGATAACTCGGGAAACTTGCCGCTACGTTCCCAATCAAAGCTACCAGCGTCCACCACAACGCCACCAATCACCGTGCCATGGCCACTCAAAAACTTCGTGGCGGAGTGGTAGAGCAAATCTGCCCCTAAATCAAAGGGTTTGAGCAAATAGGGCGAGGTCAAGGTGCTGTCGACCAACAATGGCACGTCCGCCTCGTGCGCGATCTGCGAGACCGTTGGAATATCCAACACATCAAGACCGGGATTACCTACCGTCTCTCCAAAAAACAATTTGGTGTTAGGCCGAACTGCTTTTTTCCAGCCATCGATATCGTGCGGATGCACAAAGGTCGTCTCAATGCCAAAACGGCTCATGGTGTAGTGCAACAAATTGTGCGAACCACCATACAAAGCACTGCTCGAAACAATATGTGAGCCTGCGCCCATCAATGTGGCTACGCTTAAGTGCAAAGCTGCTTGCCCACTAGCGGTGGTAATCGCGCCTATACCGCCCTCCAAAGCTGCAACGCGTTGTTCCAAAACTGCATTGGTTGGGTTGCTGATGCGACTGTAAACATGTCCTGCACGTTCCAAATTGAATAGGGATGCCGCGTGATCGCTGGATTCAAATACAAACGATGTGGTGAGGTGAATCGGTGTGGCGCGCGCACCTGTGGTGGGGTCTGGGCTCGCACCAGCATGCAATGCAAGGGTGTCAAAACTTGGGTCGTTATAGCCAGGCATGGTTTCCTCGGGTGTAAGAAGTGGTTTTTAAAGCGCATTGTGGGCTATATTTGGGCACCCATGCGAGGAGGTGCACCATGAAAGTCAGCGATATTTTGCGTGTCAAGGGCGATAGCCCTTTGTTCACTATTGACCCATCAGAGTCACTGTCTCATGCCGTCAACACCATGGCAACCAAAGATATGGGCTCTTTGTTGGTCATGGAGCATGGCAACCTTGTGGGGCTGTTGACTTTTCGTGAGGTGATACTGGCTTTGCACCGCCATGGTGGTGCATTGGGTGACGCCAAGGTCAGCAGTGCGATGGATGACCATCCACTAACCTGCACGCCCGACCACGAAATCGACCAAGTTCGCCACATGATGGTTGAAAGCCATTCGCGCTACATACCCATAATTGAAAACGGCAAACTCAAAGGTGTTATCAGTTTTTACGATGTGGCCAAAGCTGTGCTCGACAGCCACAATTTTGAGAACAAGATGCTCAAGGCCTATATCCGCGACTGGCCTAGCGAAGATGCCCAGGCAACAGCGCAGTCTGCAAAAGGCTAATTTTTCCAATAGGCGCGGATGGGATAATCGCGCCTTATGAGTGGAAATACTTTCGGAACCCTTTTTTGTGTCACCAACTTCGGTGAATCCCACGGCCCCGCCATTGGTTGCGTGATCGACGGCTGCCCGCCGGGCATGGCATTGTCAGAGGCTGATATTCAGCATGATTTAGACAGGCGCCGCCCAGGAACTAGCCGTCACGTGACCCAACGCAATGAACCTGACCAAGTGCAAATTCTCTCTGGGGTGTACGAAGGCAAAACTACCGGCACCCCCATCGCCTTATTGATTCAAAACACCGACCAACGCAGTAAAGACTACGGCAACTTATTGCAGACTTTCCGTCCTGGCCATGCGGACTACACCTATTTTCAAAAATTCGGTATCCGCGACCCACGTGGTGGTGGTCGTTCTTCTGCGCGTTTGACCGCCCCCACCGTTGCTGCCGGTGCCGTTGCCAAAAAATGGTTGCATGAAAAATACGGCACCCAATTCAAAGGCTGTATGACCCAACTGGGCGATCTGCCCATTCCTTTCGAAAATTGGGACCATGTAAGCCACAACCCTTTTTATGCGCCATGTGCCGACGTGCAGGCCTTTGAAGACTATATGGATAGCCTTCGTAAGGCCGGTGACTCTTGCGGTGCGCGTATTCGTGTCGTTGCAACGGGCATGCCTGTAGGTTTGGGGCAACCGCTGTATGACAAATTAGACGCAGACATTGCTTACGCGATGATGGGATTGAATGCTGTCAAAGGTGTAGAAATTGGCGCGGGATTTGCCAGCGTTGCCCATCGCGGCACCATGCACGGCGATGCGCTCACACCCCAAGGCTTTGTAACTAACCATGCAGGAGGCGTGCTGGGCGGTATCAGCACAGGGCAAGATCTCGAGGTGAGTATTGCCATCAAGCCCACGAGTTCTATCGTGAGCCCGCGTGACTCGATAGACCAAAACAGCCAAGCTGTGGAGGTTGTCACAAAAGGACGCCACGATCCATGTGTTGGTATACGTGCTACGCCCATCGCAGAAGCTCTTTTGGCGTTGGTCGTCATGGACCACGCGTTACGACATCGCGCACAGTGTGGTGATGTGCATGTAGACATGCCCGCCATCGCAGGGCGCATCGTTTAAAAGTGCTACCTGTGGAAGCATCAGCGCCCTCTAGGCGCAATACGCTGTTTCCGTTTGCAGCGCTGTCTGCCAGTTACTTTGCGCACATTGGTTTCTTTAATCCCTATTTACCGTTGTGGCTCAAGTCGCTGGGACTGTCCATCACCACGATCGGATTGCTCACTGCTGTTCAATCCTTGACACGTGTCTTAGCACCCTACGGTTGGGGGTGGTTGAGTGACCACAGCGCAGACCGCATCAACTTATTGCGTTATTGCGCAGGCGCTGCATTGGTATGCGCCATGGGGTTGTTTTTTCAGATGGGGTTGGCCTGGTTGGCGGTGGTGTTGCTCTGCATGTTTATCCATACCAGCGCCATGATGCCTATGAGTGAGGCTGCGCTCGCGCAATGGGTAAGTAGCGAAGGTACTTTCAATACCAAACGCTATGGCCGTATTCGTTTATGGGGGTCTATAGGTTTTTTAGTCACAGTATTTGTCGCCGGCGCTTGGTTTGACCACCAGGGTATGGAGAGCTTTCCTGCTTGGGCGGTTGGCTCTTTGATTGCCCTCAATGCCAGTGTGTGGTGGTTACCCAAGCACCATGAAGTTGCGCACCACGATGAAGTCTCACCTCCTGTTATGGGTGTGTTGAAGCTTGCCAAAGTACGCTGGTTTTTTGCTACTGTATTTTTTCATGTGTTTGCGCATATTGGCATTTATGTATTTTTGTCTTTATACCTAGACGCATTGGGTTACAGCAAAACCATGATTGGTATTTTGTGGGCTGTTTCAGTAGCAACAGAAATCGTGTGGTTCTTCACACAAAGCCGATGGCTACCCCTATTCAGTTTGTCAGCCTGGTTGGTCATTTGCTCTGGCGTGATGGTGTTGCGCATGTACCTGACTGCATGGTGGGCGGATGCGTTATGGGCTTTATGGATAGCG
Organism: Burkholderiales bacterium; assembly: GCA_947373745.1. Classification (GTDB taxonomy): domain Bacteria; phylum Pseudomonadota; class Gammaproteobacteria; order Burkholderiales; family Burkholderiaceae_C; genus Limnohabitans. The sequence continues at coordinate 13,781 of CANBZB010000047.1, forward strand.
CAGATGTTGCACGCTGTGACGTTTGCCACGCACCACACGGTTTGCATTTCCATTCTTACCAAGCACTTCCCAGGACGATTGAGGGGCAGGGGACAAGCTTTGTATGCATCTATTGGCTACGGCATACCTGGGGTCTTGGGCGCTTTACTCGGTGGTTTGCTAAGTGATAGTTTTGGATTGGCTTCTATTTACGCCGCATCCGTCTTCATGGCCTTGGGCGCATGCGCTTGCGCATGGCGCACCCATCATTTGAGCCGAAGAGATAGTTTTTTAAATTGATGGGTGAGCCAGTGGTGCATAGGTAGTTCGGCTTTTTCATATAAGAACAAGCCAAGCCCCATGCTGCATAACCAAGCAAAAATACAAATGCCTAGCGCTGTAGATGCGCCGCTTAATTGGCTGATCTTCCACATGTAGCTAAACACCACAATCACACCAAAGTGCGACAAAAACTGTGCATAGGCACTGTTGGAGAGTCTATGAAGCACGCGTTTCATGGGCGTCCAGTGTTCTGTACCCTTGGGACGAATAGCCAACCACGTAGCCGTAGTTAAGGCCAAAGCTAAACGTGAGCGCAGGTCTATCCACAGCGCGCAAAGTGCAATCGCTACGACACACCAAAAGACAATGGCATCAAAGCGCGAACGCCTCGACCATGCTGCCAGTACACCAAGACCATAAGCACCAAAAAAATAAATAGCCCAGTTATCAAAAGACTCGAAACGGTTAAACCACAACATAGACGCAGTGCAAACGATTGCCACACCAAGAGATAAAACCAGAGGCCCACCAATACGCATCCAATTTTTTGGAGTCTGCAAGGCATAGGCTAATGCGATCAGGACCACATACAGTTGAAAATCAATCGCCACATACCAAACACCACTGGAGAGCGCTGGAATATTCAAAATGGTGTGCAGCAAAAAGAAGTGCGCGCCTAACTCACCCCATGTCACGGGCTCCGGTAACCATTCGGCCTGAATAGTGGGGCGCGTCAAAGCAACGGCTAATGAAATCAGCAATATGGCTAGGTAGTAGATAGGCGTTAATCGCAAGTACCGCTTAAAAATAGGCGGTGCAAATGCAGTCACGGGGCGGTTATTGACAGACTGGGCGGCCAGAAACCCAGCGACAACTAAAAATACTTGCACGGCTAAACGGGCATCGTAGTAGAGATGCTCAATGAGATGTGGCCATTGCATCTGAATTAATTCAGTCATCGGCCCATAAGCAGCGAGGTGATGCCAAACTATCAACTGGGCTGCTAACACTTTTAGGATGTCAACTGTGAACGAACGCTGAAACACGGCTTAATCTTTAGGACGGAAACTGATCACCAAGGGTGAATGCACACGGCCATCACTATCGCGTGGCAAAACTTCTGTTTTGTCGATGGCCTTTAAAACCGCATTGTCCCATGCGGTATTGCCGCTAGATTTGATGAGTTT
>CANBZB010000048.1 GCA_947373745.1 Burkholderiales bacterium
GAACGCACGCGGCATTGACAACATCATCGCGGTCGACAACCTCACGCAGGGTGACAAGTTTGTCAACTTGGCCGATTTGCAAATTGCAGACTATGTTGACCAAGACCTTTTCTACGAACTCTTTGCAGACGGCGCCTACGGCAAAGTAGAAGCTATCTTCCACGAAGGCGCTTGCAGCGACACCATGGAAACCGATGGCCGTTACATGATGGACAACAACTTCAGCCTGTCATGTGGCTTGCTCAAAGCCTGTCAGCAAACCGGCACGCGCTTGTTGTACGCGTCGTCAGCCGCCACGTATGGTGGTAGCGACACTTTCCGTGAAACCCCAGAATTCGAGCATCCGCTCAATGTGTATGGTTACTCCAAACTTTTGTTTGACCAGTATGTCCGGCGCGCTTACAGCAATGACTTTAGTAACCTGAGCATTCAAGTAGCAGGCTTTCGCTACTTCAACGTCTACGGCCCTCGCGAACAACACAAAGGGCGTATGGCTAGCGTTGCCTACCACCAGTTCAACCAATTCAACACAGAAGGACGCGTCAAACTATTTGGCGAATACGGCGGATACAACGCTGGTGACCAGCAACGCGACTTCATCTTTGTGGACGATGTGGTGGCTGTCAATTTGTGGTTCTTTGATAACCCCAGCAAATCAGGCGTCTTCAATCTCGGCACAGGACGCGCACAACCTTTTAACGATGTGGCGTTGGCGGTTGTCAATACATTGCGCGGCGAACAAGGTCACGCTGCGTTGGACTTGGCGCAAGCAGTGCAACAGGGCTTGATTGAATACATTCCGTTTCCAGATGCATTGCGTGGCAAATACCAGTGCTACACCCAAGCCGACTTGAGCCACTTACGCAGCACAGGTTGTAACCATGCGTTTGCAGATGTCACATCTGGCGTCACGCAGTACATGGCAGCGTTACTTGCTTAAACCATGGATAGTGGGCGCTTTGGTCTGCGCCCAGTTGAGCGTATTTGCTTTAGAGATCAACCAAGCCAACGAAGCCGAACTCGACAGTATCAAAGGCATGGGGCCTGCGATGACGCGTAAAGTGTTGATAGCGCGCGGCGACAAGCCTTTTGTGAATTGGAAAGATTTGATGTCTCGCGTGACAGGCATCGGCAAGAACAAGGCGCAACAGTTTTCTGATCAAGGTGTTTTGGTCAATGGTTTGGCGTTTACGCCATAACAAAGATTTTTATAGGTACTGAGTTGCCTAGCTTGCTTAGTTGCTCAGCCTTTTAATTAACTTTACTTCCATACCCGCCACCACCCGGCGTATGAATTTCAAAAACATCGCCTGCTCGCATTTCTACTTGGGCAATATGCGGTACATCTTGTTGCGTACCGTCTTTACGCACCACTCTGTTGATGCCCACATCCCCGGCACTACCACCCGCCATCCCAAAAGCAGGGTGTACGCGCGCATTAGACAAGATACTGGCCGTCATAGGTTCTAGAAATTCAATGCGACGAATCCCTCCATTACCACCATGCCAACGCCCCGCGCCGCCAGAGCCTTCACGTATCGCGTAGCTTTGTAAGCGCACTGGAAAACGAAACTCCAAAACCTCTGGGTCTGTCAAACGCGAATTAGTCATATGCGTTTGCACAACGCTGGTCCCGTCAAAGCCATCGCCTGCCCCGCTTCCGCCAGAGATGGTTTCGTAATACTGGTATTGCGCATTCCCGAAGGTCAGGTTGTTCATCGTCGGTTGGCTACTGGCCATCACCCTAAGTGCGCCATACAAAGCATTGGTAATGCAGCTTGATGTTTCAACATTACCCGCCACCACCGATGCAGGTGGCAACGGATTGAGCATCGACCCTTCTGGAATGATCACCTTCAATGGCTTCAAGCACCCCGCATTGAGCGGTATGTCGTCATCCACCAAGGAACGGAACACATACAACACTGCCGCCATGCACACCGCAGTTGGTGCATTGAAGTTGTTGGTTTGCTGAACCGATGTACCTGTGAAGTCAATCTCTGCAGTGCGTTCTTTCGCGTTAACACGAATCGACACTTGTATCTGCGCACCATTGTCAAGCGACAAGGTGAATGAGCCGTCTTTCAAATGGGTGATGACGCGACGCACTGACTCTTCAGCGTTGTCTTGTACATGGCCCATATAAGCTTTTACAACGGGCAAACCGAACTGCGTCACCATCTTGCGTAACTCTTGCACGCCTTTTTCGTTGGCGGCAATTTGGGCTTTCAAGTCGGCCATGTTTTGTGCAGGATTGCGACTGGGGTATCGGCCACTTTGTAGCAAGGCCACCATCTCTGCTTCACGCAATACACCACGCTCCACCAACAAAACATTGTTGATCTGCACGCCCTCTTCTTCAATTCGCGTAGAAAACGGTGGCATCGAACCGGGCGTCACACCTCCGATATCGGCATGGTGGCCACGAGACCCTACATAAAAGTCTGGCGTCTTAGAGCCTTCTAAATACACAGGTGTGATAACCGTAATGTCTGGCAAATGCGTGCCACCGTGGTACGGGTCATTCAACACGTAGACATTGCCCTCTTGCATGGTGTTGGCGTTTTCGCGAATCACCGTCTTGATACTCTCGCCCATGGAGCCCAAATGCACGGGCATATGCGGCGCATTGGCAATCAAATTGCCTTGCGCATCAAACAGCGCGCAAGAAAAATCTAAACGCTCTTTGATGTTGACCGAATGCGCCGTGTTTTGCAGTTGCAAGCCCATTTGCTCTGCAATATTCATGAACAGGTTGTTGAACACCTCTAACAACACCGGATCAACTTGGGTGCCCGCAGCAAATTGCGCCTCTTTGTCGAGGTAGCGCTCGAGCACCAAATGGTCTAGTGCAGACACACGCGCTTGCCAACCAGGCTCGATAACGGTCGTGGCATTTTTCTCAGCGATGATGGCGGGGCCTTGCAACATATCGCCTGGACGCAAGTCTTCGCGCACTACCAAGGCGGCATCACGCCATTCACCATGGGCGTAGACCTTCACCGTATCGCGCTGCGGCACATCTCGCAAAGGATGCAAGGCGTGCACTTGCTCTGCTAATGCCTCACCTTTGAGTAAAACTTCGACAGAGACAGCCTCCACCATCAAGGGCTTGTTTGTCATTAAAAATGCAAAGCGTTGTTGGTAGGCTTGCTCGAAAGCTTGTTGCATCGCTTGCAGACTTCCAAAAGGGACTACCAACGCAGCGTCGCTGCCAAGGTAGCGCACATGCACTCTTTGGAGCACTTCCAAATTGGAAGCACTGACGGCTTGTTGACTGAACTCGGCATTCGCAGCCAGCGTGAGCGCATCTAGGGTGTGTTGCAGATTGGACAGCACCTCTGGGCTCAACAATTGCTCAACCGCCTGCTCACGCATCACGTTTTGGTCAGCCAAGCCCATGCCGTAAGCAGACAACACACCGGCCATTGGATGCACCAAGACGCGCGTCATACCCAGTGCATCGGCTACCAAACACGCGTGTTGTCCACCAGCACCGCCAAAACATTGCAGGGTGTAGCGTGTCACGTCATAGCCACGCGCCACTGAAATTTTCTTGATGGCGTTGGCCATTTGCTGCACTGCAATGTGCACAAAACCTTCGGCTATAGCTTCAGCAGAGCGTTGCATGTCTTTGGCTAATGCATTGAACTGTTGCTGCACCACCTCTCTGTTAAGCGGCTCGTTAGCTAGCGGTCCAAACACATGTGGAAAGTAATGGGGTTGAATTTTGCCCAGCAAGACATTCGCGTCGGTCACGGCTAAGGGGCCACCTCGTCTGTAGCTTGCTGGGCCTGGATTTGCCCCAGCGCTTTGTGGGCCGACACGCATGCGGGCGCCATCAAACCGCAGAATAGATCCGCCCCCTGCAGCCACGGTGTGAATACTCATCATCGGTGCACGCATGCGTACACCGGCTACTTGCGTCTCAAACTCGCGCTCAAATGTGCCAGCGAAATGTGAGACATCGGTAGAGGTGCCGCCCATGTCAAAGCCAATCACTTGCACTGGTTCATGGCTTGCCATATTGGCAAAAGCCAATTGCGCTGTACGCGCCATTCCCACAATGCCACCAGCAGGCCCCGACAAAATAGCGTCTTTGCCTTGAAATGCATGGGCATCCGTCAATCCGCCAGACGACTGCATGAAATACAAAGGCACACCTGGCATATCAGCAGCGACTAAGTCGACATAGCGTCGCAAGATGGGTGACAGATACGCGTCGACTACGGTGGTGTCGCCACGGCTGACAAACTTCATCAAAGGGCTAGTGCCGTGGGAGGTGCTGATTTGCGTGAATCCGATTTGCTCGGCAAGTTCCTTTGCTTGCACTTCATGGCTTGTGTAACGGTATCCATGCATAAAGACGATGGCCACGCTGCGAAGGCCTGCATCGAATGCATCTTGCAGTTGTGCACGCAAACTATCTACGTGCAAGGCTTGCACCAACTCACCATGCGCACCCATACGCTCATTGGCTTCAATCACCCGCGCATACAACAACTCGGGCAAAACAATGCGTCTATCAAACAAGCGCGGACGGTTTTGGTAGGCGATACGCAGGGCGTCGCGAAAGCCTTGGGTAGTCACTAAAAGCGTTGGTTCGCCTTTGCGTTCCAACAAGGCATTGGTCGCCACGGTAGTGCCCATCTTCACGCATTCCACTAGCGCGGCTGTGATGGGCGCGTTTGCGGCAAGGCCTAATAAATATCGAATGCCCGCAACGGCAGCATCGCGGTAATGCTCGGGGTTGTCGCTGAGTAATTTATGGGTAACTAATTGGCCGTCAGGTCGTTTGGCCACGATATCGGTGAAGGTGCCGCCTCTATCTATCCAGAATTGCCATTTTTTGTCGCTCACACCAGCACACATACATCTTCCACCATCATTTGGCGCTGGATCGGCAATCCGCGCCTTTAAATTCAAATGTGACTACTTTGCCTTTTTGAATTTCAAAGGTGGTTTGGCAATTGCTCCAGAAGGTCAAAGATGGAATCCAGCCATTGGCACCGCCAAAGATGGAAGTGCCAGCCACGGTGTTTTGAGATTCTGAGCTGATTCCAGGGGAAGACACTTCGCCCGAGGTGGTGTAGACCAAATACGTGAACCCATCGACGTCATACGTTTTGTTGGGCTTGCCCCATTTGGCGACCAAGGCGGATTCATCTTCACCAACCCACGCATTCAGATTCTTTTGGTAATTGGCGGAAGTCGCGCATCCGGTCAGCGCCAAGAGTGCACAAATCAGGGGTAAGCGTTTATTCATGGTGTGGTCCGTTTCCAAGAGATCGGTTCGGTTGTTATGTGGATGACTGATGCTATTGCAGACCATTGTATGAATTTCAAAAGCGCCCCAAATACTGGCTATAGTTCACCTTTTGGCGCGAAAAAGCCACGCTTTTTGGTCTTACCTGTTCAGGAGTTCTTATGCAACGTCGTTATTTTTCTGTTTCTGCCTTAGCTCTGTCGCTTTTTGCTGGCAGCGTGTTCGCCCAAACCAAATGGGACCTGCCTGCCGCCTACGCCGCAACCAATTTCCATTCAGAAAACCTGATCCAGTTCGCCAAAGACGTCGATGCCGCCACCGCTGGCAAACTCAAAATTACCGTGCATGCCAATGCGTCACTCTTCAAGGCGAATGAGATCAAGCGCGCTGTGCAAGGTGGCCAAGCGCAAATTGGTGAAGTGTTGTTGGTGAACTTTGAAAATGAGAACCCTATCTACGGCGCAGACGGCATTCCCTTCTTGGCCACTAGCTATGCAGATTCCAAGCGCTTGTACGACGCTCAAAAACCTGTTTTAGACAAACTCCTGGCCGCTCAGGGTATGAAGTTGTTGTTTGCGGTGGCTTGGCCTTCACAAGGCATCTACACCAAGAAAGAAATCAATTCAGTCGCTGACTTGCGTGGCATCAAATGGCGCGCTTACAGCCCTGCTACTGCAAAAATCGCAGAACTCATTGGTGCACAGCCTGTGACCATTCAAGCCGCTGAGCTTTCACAAGCCTTGGCTACTGGTGTGATCGAGAGCTATATGAGCTCTGGCTCCACGGGCTTCGACACCAAAACCTACGAGAGCTTGAAGTATTTCTATGACACCCAAGCATGGTTGCCTAAGAACGCTGTGATCGTGAATAAAAAAGCCTTTGATGCCCTAGATGCTGCAACACAAGCAGCGTTAGTCAAAACCGCTGCAGAAGCAGAGACACGTGGTTGGAAAGTTAGCGCAGAAAAAGATGGCTTTTACAAAAAAGCCTTGGCTGATAAAGGCATGCAAATCGTCACCCCATCGCCAAAGCTAATGGCAGATATGAAACAAGTTGGCACCATCATGCTGGCTGACTGGCAAAAACGCGCAGGCGCAGATGGCGAAGCCATCATTACTGCATTTAACCAATCTGCTAAGCCTGCAGCCAAAGCGAAAAAATAATGCGCCGATTTTTAGATCGGCTGTATTACGCCTCTGGCGCTTTGGGCGCTTTGTTCATCTTGGCGCTTTGCGCTTTGATGATTGCCCAAAGCGTATTGCGTGAGTTTGGCGTTCGAACGGGCGCTGTGAACGATGTGGTGGCGTGGTTTTGCGCGGCCGCATCGTTTTTTAGCATGGCGCATGCGTTTAAACATGGTGATTTTGTGCGCGTCACTTTATTGCTTGAGAGTTTGAGTGAGGCTTGGCGCAAGCGTTTTGAGATTGCCGCCTTGCTAGTGGGCAATATTGCAGTCGCTTATTTGGCTTGGTGGGCGTGCAAATTTACCTACGAGAGCTGGGAATTCAACGAAGTGGCGCAAGGACTTTTGCCCATGCCTTTATGGATTCCTCAAATGAGCTTCGCTCTGGGGTCTGTTCTTTTATGGATCGCCCTCTTAGACGAATTGATTTTGGTACTCCAAGGCCAAACCCCTACCTATGTGCGCGAAGTGCAAGAGCGCCATGCGCGGGGCGATTTTTCTTCCGACGTTTGATTTTTTAGCCTCTAAGGTTTTCATGGATATTCTTCTCGTCGGCGGCTTACTCTTACTGATCATGATGGTGCTGCTGTCAGGCGGCGTGTGGATTGCCATGACCCTGGCAATTTGTGGCTGGGTCGGACAAGCGTTCTTCACCAGCACCCAACCTGGCAAAAACCTATTCAGCGCATTTTGGGAAAGCAATGCCAGCTGGGAACTCGCAGCCCTCCCCTTGTTCATTTGGATGGGCGAAATTTTGTTTCGCACCAAACTCAGCGAAGAAATGTTCGAAGGCTTGCGTCCTTGGTTGAACCGCATTCCAGGCCGCTTGATGCACACCACTATCTTGGGTTGCGGAATCTTTGGCTCTGTCTCTGGGTCTTCGGCTGCAACTTGCGCGACGATCAGCAAAGTGGCTTTGCCTGAATTGATGAAGCGGGGCTACAGCGAAAAATTGGCTTTGGGTTCATTGGCTACGGCTGGCACGCTTGGCATTTTGATTCCACCATCCATCACCATGGTGGTCTATGCCGTCGCAGCGGACGCATCGATCATTCGGATTTTTCTTGCAGGCTTTTTGCCAGGCTTTTTGTTGATGGCACTTTTTAGTGGGTACATCATGTGGTGGAGCATCCGCCATCCTGACCAAGTGCCTGCTGCCGACCCGCCCACCACCTTCTTCGAGAAAATCAAACTCTCGCGCAATCTCATACCTTGCGGCGCGCTGATCATCTTTGTCTGCTGGGTCTTGATCACAGGCTATGCCACAGCAACTGAATGCGCTGCCTATGGCGTAGTAGGTGCCTTGGCCTTGGCGGCATGGGGCGGCAGTTTGACTTGGGAAAACTTTTGGGAAGGCTTGATGGGCACCACGCGTTCAAGCTGCATGATCATGTTCATCTTGGCGGGAGCGGCGTTTTTGACCAAGACCATGGCCTTCACAGGTATTCCGCGTGAATTAGCAGAATGGGTCAATGCGATGCAACTCTCGCCCATGGCTTTGATAGCAGTACTCACCGTGGTGTATTTGATTTTGGGCACGGCATTAGACGGTATCAGCATGATTGTGTTGACCAGTGCGGTGGTCTTGCCCATGATTCAAAAAGCGGGTTTTGATTTGATTTGGTTTGGTATTTTTATTGTCTTGCTCGTCGAAATTGCCGAGGTCACTCCACCTGTTGGTTTTAACTTGTTTGTATTGCAAAACATGACAGGTAAAGACAGCAATACGATTGCACGTGCTGCCCTCCCCTTCTTTGCGTGTTTGGTCGTCTGCATTGTGTTGATCACTGCGTTCCCACAAATCGTCACTTATTTGCCGGATGTGGTGATGGGTGTCGACAAATGACAGCTGTCATTGCCATTTGCATAGGCGCTTGCATAGGTGCGCTGGCGCGATGGCAGTTGAGCATCTGGCTCAATACGCAAGAGGCTTTTTTGCCTTGGGGAACATTGGCTGCCAATTTAATTGGTGGCTATTTGGTAGGGTGTTGTGTCGCGTTTTTTCAAGCCCAACCAGACCTCGACCCCGCTTGGCGTTTGTTGCTTGTCACGGGCTTCTTAGGCGCGCTCACTACTTTTTCTAGCTTCTCTGCGGAAGTGGTAGCGATGATGTCTGAGGGTCGTGTCGGCGTGGCCATCGCCACAGCTGGCTTGCACCTACTCGGCTCACTCTTAATGACATTGGCAGGATTAAAAACCGTCGCCTTACTCTTCAAGTAAGGCTTTGCTAAACGCGTTCGCCTCTTAAAAACAAATGCGCTTCTGGATGCGATTTTTCTAGGGGCTGCTGAAAGAATTGCTCGGTAGGTAAATCAGCCAAGATGCGACCGTTCTCCAAATAAATTACCCGCGTTGCCAAACGTTTGACTTGGCCTAAGTTATGGCTACTAAAGAGTAAGGTGGTCGCATTGTCTGCAATCCAGTGTTCCATGATGCGCTCTACTTCTCGCTTGGCATGCGGGTCTAAGCTAGACGTTGGTTCATCCAGCAACATGCACTGGGGATGGGCCGCCAATGCGCGCGCAAACGCCAAGCGTTGCTGTTGGCCACCAGACAAGGTTTTAGCGTTTCGGTTTGCTATGTCTTGCAAATCCACTTGCTGCAATGCCAAGAGCGCTTGCGCCTTGGCAGCATGCCAGGGCACACCTCGCAACCACAAAGCCAACGCAACAAAATTAACAACAGATATACGCAACATATGCGGACGCTGAAACACCATGGCCTGTTGCACACCCGGTTGCCAATCCACCTGGCCACTACTGACTGGCAACACACCATGTATGACACGCAACAAGGTACTTTTGCCAGAACCATTGGCACCGACAAAAGCAACACGCTCTCCCGCATACACATTTAAATCAATCTGCTGGAGTGCCAAGTGGGGGCCAAATTGAACATCTACGCCCTGCAATTGGAGTTGCAGTTCTTTCTTCTTATGCGTTGGCAAATGGGTTTCTATTTGTGAATTCATACCCATGCCTTTTGCAGAGGATCAGATGAAGATCCATCTACACGCAAACGCCAACTTCTTACAAGCGCAACCAAGATATTCAGACACAACACCACGGCCAGTAAAACCAAACCCAACGCCAATGCAAGTGGTAAATCACCTTTACTGGTTTCAAGAGCAATAGCTGTGGTCATCACCCGCGTGAACCCTTCGATATTGCCGCCGACCACCATAACGGCACCCACTTCTGAAATAGCGCGTCCGAATGCGGTGATGGCAATCGTGAGGAATACATAGCGCTCATCCCATACCAACAACAAACTACGCAAACCCGTGCCAGCACCTAAGGATTGCAACTGTTCGCCGTGGAGCCGATCTGCATCTTCCACACATTGGCGTGTCAGAGCTGCCACCACCGGAAACACCAACACAGACTGCGCCAACACCATGGCTTTCAAACTAAAAAGCCAACCCAAATACCCCAAAGGACCGCTGCGCGATAACAAAAGGTACACCACTAAACCCACCACCACCGAGGGCAAAGCCAGCAAGGTGTTGAGCACAGTCAACAGCACACCTCTTCCATAAAAACGGGTTACAGCTAACCACGCGCCAAAGCCAATGCCAAGCACGCTGGCTATGACCGTCGCCCACACACTGATCCACAACGAACGCGCGACCACACTCCAAAGCATGGGGTCTTGCTGGGTAATGAGATCAATTGCGGCGAATGCGCTGTCTGTTAACGAGGACATAGGGGTTGGAGATACTTCTTCAATATCGTAGCGTGAATAAGGCACGTATACGTGCGCAATCACCCTTGCGTCGATAATCTCAACATGACAATTCAAATTCCAAGACTTACTTCGCTTTCGCACGGTGGCGGTTGCGGTTGCAAGATTGCGCCACATATTTTGCGTGATATTTTGCAAAATACGCATGGCATGCCAGTGCCAAAAGAGTTGTTAGTAGGCATAGAAACCGCTGACGATGCCGCCGTTTACCAACTCAATGATGAGCAGGCATTGATTGCCACCACCGATTTTTTTATGCCCATCGTCGACGATCCGTATGACTTTGGCCGTATCGCTGCCACCAATGCCATCAGCGATGTTTATGCGATGGGCGGCACACCCATCATGGCTTTAGGCATTGTCGGTATGCCGATCAATGTGCTACCGGTTGAAACCATAGGCCGCATTTTGCAGGGTGGACAAGATGTGTGTCGCGATGCAGGTATTCCGATTGCTGGCGGACATTCCATCGATTCAGTCGAGCCCATTTACGGGTTAGTGGTGATGGGCTTGGTCCATCCCAAGCGTATCAAGCGCAACAGTTCCGCGCAAATCGGAGATGTTTTGGTATTGGGCAAACCTTTGGGCGTTGGCATTTTGTCCGCAGCACTCAAAAAAGAAAAATTAAACGCTGAGGGTTACCAGTCACTCATGCAGTTCACGACACAACTCAATAAACCAGGCGCAGCGTTGGCCACACTTGACGGTGTCCATGCGATGACAGATGTCACAGGATTTGGTTTGGCGGGTCATGCCTTAGAACTTGCACGTGGGGCGCAAGCGCAAGTCGATATGGATTGGAACAAAGTGCCTTTGATTGGAGGTGTCTACGAAATGGCTGCTGCAGGCTACATCACAGGCGCATCCAGTCGTAACTGGGCTGGTTATGGCGATGAAATTACCTTGCCTGAAGGGTTTGATGCAGTCAACCGCGCGTTATTGAGCGATCCCCAAACGTCTGGAGGCTTGCTGGTATGTTGCGCGCCAGATTCGGTTGAAGATGTGCTGCATATATTTCGCACAACTGGATTTGAAACAGCCGCAGTTATTGGTCAAATACGCTCTGGCAAAGGTTTGAAAATTAGCGTTTAAGGACTGATTTTTGGTAGGATAGCCGGTTGTCAAAAAAAAGGAGGCACACCGTGTCTAAACTTCTAAAGTTCGCCTTGGGCGTAGACAAAATTAGCGCGCAATTTGGCCACATTGCTGCATTTGCAGTTCTTGCAGCCGCCATGATTTCTGCCGGCAATGCATTCATTCGCTACGGATTGGACATCAGCTCCAACGGTTGGTTAGAAATTCAATGGTATTTGTTCGCGGCCACCGTCATGTTGGGCGCTCCCCTCGTTCTCAAAATGAATGAGCATGTACGCGTTGATATTTTTTATGGACGCCTCAAAGGCAACGGCCCTGTCTACATTGACTTGCTTGGCTTGGTTTTATTTTTATTGCCTGTCATGATTCTCTTGTCATGGCTGAGCTTTCCCCTCTTTCTCAAAATGCTGGTGACTAACGAAATGTCAAGCAACGCAGGTGGCCTGGTTCGTTGGCCAGCCATGTTGTTGTTGCCTGTGGGTTTCTTTTGGATGACTATGCAAGGCATCAGTGAAATCATCAAACGTGTGGCTTACCTACAAGGCACATATGAGATGGACACCCATTACGAAAAACCGGTGCAATAAGGAATACGACTATGGAAATGCAAAATTTCGCACCCATCATGTTTGCGGGCCTCGTGCTCACCATGCTCATTGGCTTTCCCGTAGCCTTCTCTCTGTCTTTCTTGGGCTTAGCTTGCGGGTTTTTGGCTATCAGCCTTGACTGGTTCCCCGCCAGTTTCATGTCTAACTTGCCACTCAATATTTTTGGCATTCTTAGCAACGACCTTCTGCTAGCTATTCCTTTCTTCACCTTCATGGGCGCCATTTTGGAGAAGTGTGGGTTGGCTGAAGACATGCTCGACTCCATGGGTCAGTTATTTGGCACTGTCAAAGGCGGTCTTGGCTACTCAGTGATCATCGTCGGCTTTATCTTGGGCGCGATCACGGGAACAGTGGCCGGTCAAGTCATCGCCATGGCTTTGATTTCTCTCCCTGTGATGATTCGCTATGGCTACAACATGCGCTATGCCACAGGCGTTTTGGCCGCATCAGGCACCATCACACAGCTGGTCCCACCCTCATTGGTATTGGTGGTCATGGCTGATCAACTTGGACGCTCTGTTGGCGATATGTACAAAGGTGCATGGGGTCCTTCCATCATGCAGGTCGCTATCTTTGCGCTCTACACCTTCGCTTTAGGCGTATTCAAACCGCACCATGTGCCTGGCATTCCCAAAGAAGCCCGCACCATGGACGGATTGCATTTGTGGCTCAAATGTTTGCGCGGCATCATCCCCTCTGCATTCTTAATTTTTGCGGTACTTGGCTCCATGGGCGGCCTGCCTGGCATTAACACTGCAATTGCCACTCCTACGGAAGCGGGTGCCATGGGTTGCGTGGGCGCATTGGTCTTGGCAGCGATGCACAAGCGCCTAGACAAAGATCTGATTTGGGAAGCTATGCACAGCACCATGCGCCTCACAGCCATGGTAGTGTTTATTTTGATTGGCTCACGTGTGTTCTCCATGGTTTTCCAAGGCGTGGACGGCGCGAAATGGGTAGAGGAGATGCTCTCTGGCTTGCCAGGTGGTCAAGTTGGCTTTTTGATTGCCGTCAACGTCTTTATCTTCTTCTTGGCTTTCTTCTTAGATTTCTTTGAAATTGCCTTCATCATCTTGCCAATGTTGGGCCCTGTCGCCGACAAAATGGGCATAGATATGGTGTGGTTTGGTGTATTGCTGTGTGTGAATATGCAAACCAGCTTTATGCATCCACCGTTTGGATTTGCCCTCTTCTATTTGCGTGGCATTGCCGATACCTTGTTCAAAGAAGGTCGCATTCAAAAACCAGTTCTCTCCAGCGACATTTATCTGGGCGCGATTCCCTGGGTCATCATGCAGCTCATCTTGGTCGTCATCGTGATCTTTGTTCCTGAGACGGTAACCATGTTCTTAGACAAAGAAGAGAAAGTCGATATAGACAAAGTGGTGATTGAAATGCCATCTGAGCAAGAAGTCCCTGTGATCGACTTGAAACCCGATGGCACCGCACCTAGTGCCGCGGAAGACGCAGCCGCTGAACAAAAGAAAATAGACGATTTGTTCAAGAAATAATGCTGGAGCTCACACCTTTTCGGTTTGAAATGCAGGCCGAAAAGGTAGAAGGGGCTGCTTTTTCGCTTGCATTTAAAACCCTTACCTGTGCTGTTGTTGCGTTTTGTGGCTACTGGCTACTAAGCCTTTGGTTACAAGGCAAATTTGGCGGTAATGCCGACTTGGAAGGCCTTCATACAGCAGGATGGTTTATTTTGGGTTGGGTCTTACTTGCCTGCACTGCTTGGTTTGTGTTGTTCAGCCGTATTCGGTTGGACGCGACAGGCATTACACAAAGTTGGATGTGGACCAAGCACTTTGATTTTGATGATTTAGCGGTCGCCCAACTTATTCGCATTCGCGGCCTCGAGTGGCTTATTGCACCCAGACTTTATGCACGTACCCTCGCAGGCAAATTCAGTGTTTTTTATGTATCTGATGCCACTGTCATACTGGAGATGGAGAGGCTCAGCCAAGAACTCAAAGCTTTTCGTCAGATGTAGTCCGCATCGCCGAAGCGTTTTTATTCACAATTGAATGTAGGAATAAAAAAACCGCGCACTTGGCGCGGTTTTCATTTGAAGGCTCGAACTATTACAGTTTTTGCGCTTGCATGAACGAATCAAACTTAGCTTCTGTGAAACGGAACCACAAGTTGGAGTCAGCACGGAACTTGGAGTAGTCGGCATAGACCTTTTTCCAGTTTTCGTTCTTGGCGGAGATTTCT
Organism: Burkholderiales bacterium; assembly: GCA_947373745.1. Taxonomy (GTDB): domain Bacteria; phylum Pseudomonadota; class Gammaproteobacteria; order Burkholderiales; family Burkholderiaceae_C; genus Limnohabitans. Next base: position 14,114 of record CANBZB010000048.1, read on the forward strand.
TCGTAGAAAGCCATAGCTTCTTTGAATGACGCGGCCATCACGTCTTTAGGGAACTCGCGCAGCTTGGCGCCTGAACCAACCAACTGCTTCAAAGCAGCAGGGTTGCGAGCGTCGTACTTGGCTTGCATGTCAGAGTGTGCTTGTGCACAAGCAGCTTCCACGATGGCTTTGTATTCAGGTGACAACGCATTGAAAGCCTTGTCATTGATGAAGAAGTCCAACTGGGGACCGCCTTCCCAGAAACCTGGGTAATAGTAGAAAGGCGCAACTTTGTTAAAGCCTAACTTCAGGTCGTCATAAGGGCCAACCCACTCAGCTGAGTCAATCGTGCCTTTTTCAAGTGCAGGATAAATATCGCCGCCAGGAATGTTTTGTGGAACAACGCCCAAACGCTCAAGTACTTTGCCGCCAAATCCACCGATACGGAACTTCAACCCCTTCAAGTCAGCCAGTGATTTAACTTCCTTGCGGAACCAACCGCCCATTTGAGCACCAGTGTTACCACCGGGGAAACTGATCATGTTGTATTTGGCGTAGAACTCACGCATGAGTTTCAAACCGTTGCCTTCGTACATCCAGGCAGTCATTTGACGGCTATTCAAGCCGAAAGGAATGGCACAACCCAAGGCAAAGGTTTCATCCTTACCGAAAAAGTAATAAGGAGCAGTATGGGCAGCTTCGATAGAGCCTTGTTGTACACCGTCCACCACGCCAAATGCAGGCATGATTTCACCAGGCGCATGGACTGATACTTCGAACTTACCGCCAGACATGTTTTTAACAGCCTTGGCAAAGGTATCAGCAGCTCCGTGGATCGTATCTAAGGACTTAGGAAAGCTCGAAGC
>CANBZB010000049.1 GCA_947373745.1 Burkholderiales bacterium
GCGTTGAGTTTTTCTACAACAGCAGGCGGCGTGCCAGCAGGCGCGAAAAAGCCAAACCAGGTGTAGTCGTCGAATTCTTTGTAACCAAACTCAGTAATGGACGGCACATCGGGTAGCAAAGGCGAACGGGTGGCGCTGGTCACGGCCAATGCTTTCAACTTGCCGGCTTTGATCATGGGCACTGCAGGTGGCATGGATGTAGAGGCAATTTGTGTATGGCCTGCCACTACCGCATTGATAGCGGCTGCAGGTTGGTAAGGCACGTGAACGATGTCTACCTTCGCAGCTGACTTCAAACGCTCCATCGATAGGTGGGTGGTAGTTCCAATACCTGACGACGCATAGCTAAAGGGTGACTTCTTAGCGGCTTCGACCATTTGCGGCAAAGTATTCACAGGAACGTTGGGGTTCACGGTGAATATATTGGGTGTCTTGGGACCTAAGGCCACAGGCATGAAATCTTTTAGGGCGTCGTAGCCGGCATCGGCATACAAGGATGGGTTGACTGCATACGCAACGCTATGGACCAAGATGGTGTATCCATCAGGCGCAGCACGTTTGACCTGGGTGGTGGCGATATTGCCTCCCGCCCCGCCTTTGTTTTCCACAATGAAATTACCACCTGTAATTTCAGACAACTTTTGCGTGAGTGAGCGCGCGACGATGTCCGTCGAAGCACCAGGCGCAAAAGCCACCAAGAGGGTGACGGGTTTTGCTTTGGGCCAATCGCTTTGGGCCCAAGCGTTCACGCAACAGATAGCTGCCATCGCTGCCAAGGTGAAGGTTTTCAATGCGGGAAGTAATTGATGTATTGATTTCATAACGGTCTCCTCTTTGTTCACGTTGTTTTATTTCTTAAATTTTTTTTCAAATAACCCATCCAAGTTGCGGCATTAACAACCCGTTGGACTAGCCTTGTTTCACCAAGTGAAAGTCAAACTGCACCTCATTAAAAGGCTCTTGTAAGTTGTAACGCTTGGCAACTTCTGCGTTCTGGCAAGGCTTGAAATCCACAATCAAACCTTCGCGCACGCCAAACACGGTGTCGTTGTCTATATAGGCGGAGCCTGCGGGAAACAACTCGGTCACTAAGCCCACATAGCCAGGCGCGCTGACGATGACGTGGTAGTGGGCGGGGCGCCAAATATTGCGGTTGGCCGCAGCCAACATGGCGCCCACAGGGCCATCGGTAGGAACGGTGTAAGGGTGCGGGCGAATCGTCAGCAATTCAAAACTGCCATCAGCCTCGCAATGGATTTTGCAACGCAGGTTATGCGGGTCTTGCGCGGGGTCTTGCGCTGGGTACAAACCGTTGTCTGCGTTTTGCCAAAAATCGAGTTCTGCGTTGGCGACAGGTTTGCCATTTATATCTACGACTCTGCCATGCAACCAGGTTCTCTCGCCCGCTTGGCCGTTGGTTAAATCGACGCCATTGGATTGTAACTGCGAGTCATGGTTGTGGAACGGACCCAAGACGCTGCTCGACGTTCCGCCCACGGGTTGCGAAACCACGTCGACCATAGAGGAAATACCCAACACGTCGGACAACAAGCTAAATTCGTTGCGTTCTTCGTTGGTGATATCGGCTGCTGCGGTCAGAAAAGTTAAACCCCGCATCCACTCTTCTTTGGTGAGCTTGGATTCAGCGACGAAAGCGTGCATGTGCTTGACCAGCATTGCCATTACCTCGCCCATGCGGGGATCTGAGGCGTTGGCAAAGCTACGCATCGCAGCTTCAGTGACGGTGAGCATGGGATTTCCTTTATAAACGGACTCGAGGTTTCATCGATAATATTCGAAAACCATTATTTTTATCGATAAAAATTGGATTCCACTCTTTTTTGAACCCAGCACATGCCCTCCACTTTTGAACCCACTGACTCACTCCAAGGCCGCATTGCCGTTATCACCGGAGGCACTGGCGCCATTGGTTTGGCTACCGCCAAACGAATTGCCAATTTGGGTGCACGCTGTGTTTTGCTTTACAACTCAGAATCCACCGAGTCTGCCTCGGCCAAAGCTGCCGCACTACCTGGCAGTGGCCACCTGTGTTTCAAAGCACCCATCACGGACAGCCAAGCACTCAAAAATGTTGCTGCTGAGATTGAAAAGCAATGCGGTGTGGTGCACATCTTGGTCAACAGCGCGGGCTATACCAAGCCGGTTCCAGCAGCGGATTTAGAAGCACTCACAGACGAATTGATCGACGACATTTTGAAGGTCAACTTTCGCGGCGTGATTGCAACGATCCGCGCTTTCATGCCTTTGCTTAAAAAATCAGAAGACGGTTTAGTCGTCAATATTTCTTCGATTGCAGGTTTCACAGGCACAGGTAGCAACTTGGCCTACGTCGCCGCCAAGGCCAGTATCGATGTGGTGGGTGATGCCTTGGCCAAGGCCTTTGCCCCTCACGTGCGCGTCATCTCCGTCTCACCAGGAGTGGTCGACTCCACCTTCGTGCCAGGCCGTGGCCCAGATTTCAATGACAAAGCGGCCAACACCATTCCGCTCAAACGCATCGGTACCGTCGACGACGTTGCCGCAGTCGTACAGGCCTGCGCCACCACCATGCGCTATGTCACTGGAACCCGTATCGTGGTCGATGGCGGTCGACATCTTTAATTAGGTACTTTAAAAATAAAGACATGAGCCAAAAAACTTTTCTGACCTGCGCCGTCACGGGCAATATCACCACGCCAGACCAAACGCCACACCTTCCGGTCACCCCCTCACAAATTGCGGATGAATGTTTGGCAGCAGCAGAAGCAGGTGCAGCAGCAGTGCATATCCATGTGCGTGACCCTAAAACTGGCAAACCTTCTATGGAGCTGGAGCTCTATCGCGAAGTGTTTGACAAAGTGCGACGCGGTAACCCAGAACTCATCATCAACCTCACTACGGGACCTGGCGGGCGATTTGTTCCAAGCCACGACGACCCGCGTGTTGCTGCTGCGGGCTCAACCTTAGTCATCCCTGAAAAACGTGTGGAGCACATCCGCGTTTTAAAGCCAGATATCTGTTCGCTTGACTTGAACACCATGAATTCTGGTGCCGATGTGGTGATCAATACACCACGCAATGTGCGCATCATGGCCAACGTGATGCGCGAAGCTGGGGTCACACCTGAACTAGAAATTTTTGATTCAGGCGATATCCACCTCGCGCGCGACTTGATTGCCGACGGTACTTTGCAAGGACCCGGTTTGTGGACCTTTGTGACGGGCGTGAAGTATGGTTTTAATTCCTCGCCTGAGACCTTGATGTATGCGCGCAGCTTGTTGCCCGCGGGCGCTATTTGGTCTGCGTTTGGCATTGGACGTTTTGAATTTCAATTCGTGGCGCTCGCCATGTGTGCAGGCGGCCATGTGCGGGTGGGTATGGAAGACAACATCTATTTAGAAAAAGGCGTACTGGCACGAAGCAACGCGGAGTTGGTGACCAAGGCTAAACGCATCATCCATGATTTGGGAGGCGAATTGGCCACACCTAGCGAGGCGCGTGCCTTGCTGCAGTTACCAAGTCGTAAATAAGCAAACCCCAAGCAACTACTAATTTTTTAATTCACAAAAAATTTTCGATTTACCAAAGAGCGTTTTTCATGACCGTAGATAAAAAAGCACTGCAAGCCGTACGTGTTCTTACCAAAGCAGCCAATGCAGACGCATTGGCACCTCAAATCGTCGCGCAAGACCCCCCCGCGCACAAAGCCGGTGAAGCTTTGGTGCGCGTTCGCAGCGCAGGCGTGAACCCCAGTGACGTCAAAGCTGCATTGGGATTGATGCCGCAAGCGGTGTTTCCTCGCACACCAGGTCGCGACTACGCAGGTGTTGTTGTAGAAGGCCCCAGTCACTGGGTTGGCAAAGAAATTTGGGGATCAGGCGGAGATGTAGGCATTACGCGTGATGGTTCACATGCGGGTTGGTTGGTTCTCCCAGAAGCCGCTTTGCGTGAAAAACCCAAGCGCTTGAGTTTTGAAGAAGCGGGCTCGATTGGCGTGCCTTTCATCACGGCCTATGAAGGCTTTCGCCGCAGTGGTTTGCCGCAAGCAGGACAGACCGTGGCAGTCATGGGTGCCAATGGCAAAGTCGGACAAGCCGCGGTGCAACTGGCCGCGCAAGCGGGCGCTTTGGTGATTGCCGTGCAAAGAGGTGACACACCATCAGACCAACGCGTCAACGGCGTGCACTATGTCGACGCGTCGCTGGGCAAAGTCGCAGAGAATGTTCGTGAACTGAGCGCGGGCAAAGGCGCCAACATCGTTTTCAACACGGTAGGTAGTCCTTACTTTGAAGCGGCTAACCTAGCGATGGCTAAAGGCGCGACACAAATTTTTATCGCTACGATTGAACGTCCAGTGCCTTTTGATATCTTCACGTTTTACCGTGGCATGCACACCTATGTCGGCATCGACACCTTGGCACTAGACTGCGTTCACACGAATGCTTTGATGCAAGCCATGCACGATGGTTTCGAAGCAGGCAGTCTGCAACCATTCCAAGTTACACCCGATGCAGTTTTTGGGCTAGACCAAGCATTGCGCGTTTACAAAGAAGTTTTAGGCGGCGCGAAACGCCGTATTGTTTTTAATCCTTAATTTATAGGAGACAACGTCATGGACAACACCACTTTTTTGACTCGCCGCCATGCACTGCAGTGGGCTGCTGCAGCAAGCGCATCTTCTACCTTGTCGGCATTTGGCCAAAGCGATTGGCCGCAAGGAAAAGCAATTACTTTCGTTGTTCCATTCACAGCAGGTAGCGGCACCGATGTGATTGCACGCACGATCGCAGAAAAACTGGGACCCCTGCTTGGCGCGCAAATTGTGATCGACAACAAAACTGGCGCAGGCGGTACGGTGGGCGCAGCCTTGGTTGCCAAAGCACCTGCCGATGGTTACACCTTGCTTGTGCATAGCTCAGGGCACGTGGTCAATCCCGCTTTGTACCCAAAGCTAAGTTACGACACCCTCAAAGACTTCGACGGCATCACGCCCTTAGCCAGTTTGCCTAACGTCATCGTTGTCTCGCCCAGCAAAGGCTACAAAGACGTCGCTGATTTGGTGGCTAAAGCCAAAGCACAACCTGGTGCTTTGAACTATGCATCGGCTGGCAATGGATCGGCCACACACATGAACGCAGAAAAATTTCGCGTGGCTACGGGCATTCAAGCACAGCATGTGCCCTACCGCGGAACACCAGAGGCTTTGACAGAAACTGCCTCTGGGCGTATCGATTGGTTTTTTGCGCCTTTGGTATCGGCTTTGCCTTTGATACAAAGTGGCCGCTTGCAAGCCTTAGCGGTCAGTACGGCGCAGCGTTCACCGTTGTTGCCCCAAGTGCCATCGATCACGGATGCGGGATACGCCAACGCGGCCTACACCTTCTGGGTAGGTTTATTCGTGACAGCCAAGACTCCGAAGGCCATCGTGAACAAATTGCATGCAGGTGTGATGCAAGTATTGGCAATGCCCGATGTGAAAGACCGCTTAGAAAAATTAGGCGCTGCGGCCATGCCTATGCAGCAAGAGGCATTTGAGAAATATCTCGACAGCGAAACACTATCGGCTGCACAACTCGTCAAAGCTGCCGGCATCAAGATCGAATAAGTACCCGCTGAAGACTTGCAGCGTATTACTGCACGATGCCCTTGTCTTTGAGGGCTTGGATTTGCGCTGCAGTTAATCCAATGTCTTGCAATACTGCATCGGTGTCTTGGCCAATCTCTGGGGCATTGCGGCGGTGCGAGCCAGGTGTGCGTGATAGCTTGGGAACGATTCCTGGCAACGCCAATGTGCTGCCATCGGCCATCGTAGTTTGCAAAATCATGTCACGTGCTTGGTAATGGGGGTCTGCTGCAATGTCAGCCACGTTATAGATACGTCCTGCGGGCACACTGGCAGCATCAAGAAGTTCTAGTACTTGCGCAACTGTGCGCGTTGCGGTCCAAGCACCAATTGCGGTATCAATTGCATCTACACGTGTCACGCGGCCTGCGTTGTCTGCTAGCGCAGTGTCTTGACCTAAATCATCACGCCCCATAGTGTGCATGAGTCGTTTAAAAATACTATCGCCATTACCAGCGATCAACACATAGCCACCGTCTTGGCATTTGTAGGCATTGCTAGGTGCGATGCCAGGTAAGGCACTACCGGCTGCTTCACGTACTGCACCAAACGCGCTGAATTCAGGCAACAAACTTTCCATGCAATTAAAAACTGCTTCATACAAAGCGACATCAATCACCTGTCCTTTGCCACTGGTGTGTCGTTCGTGTAAAGCCAGCAAGATACCCATCACACCATGCAGAGAAGCTAGGGTATCGCCAATGCTGACCCCAACACGCACAGGCACACGCCCTGGCTCAGCTGTGAGATGGCGTAATCCGCTCATCGCTTCAGCCACCACACCAAAGCCTGGCTTGTCGCGGTAAGGGCCTGTTTGTCCGTAGCCACTGATGCGCAGCATGATGAGCTTTGGGTTGATTGCTAACAGTTCATCTGGCCCCAAACCCCAGCCTTCCATCGCACCAGGTCGAAAGTTTTCTATCAAGACATCCGCGTCTTTGACAAGTTGCCGAACGATGTCTTGTGCCTCAGCCTGTTTTAAATCAAGGGCAAGCGAGCGTTTGTTACGCGATTGGATTTGCCACCAGACCGATGTGCCGTCTTTGAGTAAGCGCCATTTGCGCAAAGGGTCGCCCGTGTTGGGTGGCTCAATTTTGATGACGTCTGCACCAAAATCTGCCAAAGTTTTAGCAGCAAACGGCCCAGCGATCAGCTGGCCAAGTTCGATGACGCGAAGGTTACAAAGTGCTGATGGAGATTGCATAAGGCTCAGTTTATCAACGCGACACAACAAGCCTCTAGAATCGACACAAATTTGTCACTTGACCACAATACCATCGACTTATGAAGCAAGGTACTTTATTGGCAGCCATCGATTTAGGCTCCAATAGTTTTAGATTAGAAATCGGTCGTTACGAACACGGTCAAATTCAACGCATCGAATATCTCAAAGAGACAGTGCGTCAAGGCAGTGGCTTCGATGAAAACAGAAACCTTTCACAAGAATCGATGGTGCGAGGTTGGGAGTGTTTAGCCCGTTTTGCTGAGCGCATCGCTGGTTTTCAAAAATCACAAGTGCGTGTAGTTGCTACCCAAACACTGCGTGAAGCTAAAAATCGAGAAACCTTCATCAAACGTGGGCATGACATATTAGGTTTTCCGATTGAAGTCATTTCTGGCAGCGAAGAAGCGCGCTTGATTTACCAAGGTGTTTCTCAGCTATTGCCTACCGACCACAAGCGCCGCTTAGTCATAGACATTGGCGGACGCTCTACTGAGTTAGTCCTCGGACAAAACTTGCAAGCCCATGTCACAGGATCATTTCGCGTTGGCAGTGTGGCCTGGTCGATGAAGTACTTTCCCGATGGTGCTTTGACAGATCAAGCCTTCTCCAAAGCAGAGATTGCAGCCAAAGCCGTATTAGAAGAAGCGCTTGAAAAATATCCCCGCTCGCAATGGGATACCGCTTATGGTTCTTCCGGCACGGTGGGCGCTGTGGCGGATGTTTTGCAAGCTGAAGGTTGGCCAGCAGGTGAAGTCACGATGGAAGGCTTGAACTGGCTCATCAAACAATTGGTGCGTGCTGGCCATGTGGACCATGTGCGCCTAGAAGGTTTAAGAGAAGACCGTCGTGCAGTCATTGGTGGTGGCGCAAGTGTTCTTCGCGCGTTGATGCAATTGCTAGACATTGAAAAGCTCGATGTTGCACAAGGCGCATTGCGACAAGGCGTCTTGTTTGAAATGGTGGAACGCGATGACCACGCCACAGACGTGCGTGATATTTCTATCCAACGCTTGGCACAAAAATTCACCATTGACCAAACGCAAAGCCAGCGCGTGAGCCGTGTCGCACTGCAGTTATTTAGCAAAGCCATTGCCAACTCAGAATTTGACAACCCATTGGTGCAAAAGCTCAAGCGCAAACTCAGTTGGGCGGCTTCTATGCATGAAGTGGGCTTTGCCATCTCGCATACCGATTACCACAAGCATGGCGCCTATATTTTGGAAAACGCGGACTTGCTGGGATTCAGCATGCAAGAGTTACAACGCTTAGGCCTACTGGTTTTAGGCCATCGCGGCAAATTGCGCAAATTAGAAGCAGACTTTGAAGAAGTTGAATTCGTCAAAATGCTCATCGCATTGCGCCTGGCTATTATTTTGTGCCATGCCCGCAAAAACCCAGACCAAACTGGCTTGGAGTTTTCCTGCAACGACAAGTCGAAAACATTTACCTTAGAAGCAGATGCTGAATGGATAGAAAGCTATCCACAGTCCGCGCATTTGCTACGCCAAGAAGTCATTGCTTGGCAAAAGACGCCTTGGGCTTTTGCTTTTACCCAAGCAGCGCGCGTCAAACAACCAGCTTAATTTTTAGACCCGCCGTAGATAGCCATTAGTTGCTGTTGCGCGCTGGTATAAACCTTTGGTGTTGCGCTGCGCGATTTAGGTGGTGTTGCTCTGACATATTGACCGTTGGCATGCATAACCCACGCATCCACATAGTCTTGCAAGTAGGTTTGCAAACATTCATTGAAGATACGTTGGCGTAGCTTGGGGTCTTCCACGGGCCAAGCCAATTCCACGCGACGCAACATATTGCGGTTCATCCAGTCAGCGCTCGACAAATACAAAGACTCTTGCTTGCCAGCAGCGAAGTAAAACACACGCGAATGCTCTAAAAACCGACCGATGATGGAGCGCACGCGTATGTTGTCAGTAAAGCCTGCTCTTTGCGCTGGCAACATACAAGCGCCACGAATAATCAAATCAATTTGCACACCCGATTGCCCAGCGTGCACCAAGGCCTCCATCAGACTCTCGTCTGTCAAAGTGTTCATTTTTAAAATGATGCGGCACTTTTGACCTTCATGTGCGGCTTGAGCAGTTTGCTTGGTCAGTTCAATCAGATTTTTTTGCAAGTGGAAAGGCGCCAGCATTAACTTGTTGAGCCTAGGAATCTTGCTCTGGTTTGCTAACAAGTTAAAAACGGTCTCAACGTCTTGCGTGATTTTGGCGTCACTGGTCAAGTGGCTCAAATCGGTATAGAGCTTGGCGGTTTTGGGGTTGTAGTTACCAGTAGAAAGATGCGCATAGCGGCGGATCAATCGGCCTTCGCGGCGCGATACCAGCAACATTTTGGCGTGTGTTTTTAATCCCACCACGCCATACACCACTTGGGCACCTATGTATTCGAGTTTTTCAGCCCAATTGATATTGGCTTCTTCATCGAAGCGCGCTTTCAACTCCACCACCACCGTGACTTCTTTGCCGCGTTGCACGGCTTCGCGTAACAACTCCATCAATTCAGAGTCAGCGCCGGTACGGTAGATGGTTTGTTTGATCGCTAACACATGTTTGTCGCGTACGGCTTCTCGCAAAAACGCCAAGACACCATCAAAACTTTCATAGGGTTGGTGTATCAACACATCGCCCGATTGCAATTGCTCGAATATAGAGGTGTTGACTTTGAACTGCTTAGGAATACTGGATTGATAAGGCGGAAACAACCATTTGGGTCTATCGATCAAATCAATCAATTGGTTCAATCGCACCAAGTTCACGGGGCCGTGCACACGGTAGAGCGCAGACAGAGGCAATTCAAATTGGTGCAGCAAGAAGTCTGACAAATATTGTGAACAGCCTTCAGACACTTCTAAACGAATCGCTTGACCAAAATTGCGATGCACCAAACCATGGCGTAGCGCGGTACGTAAGTTCTTCACGTCTTCTTCGTCTACCGCCAAATCAGAATGGCGCGTCACTCGGAATTGCGAAAACTCGCCCACCACGCGTCCGGGGAAAAGTTCTTCTAAATGCGCACGTATCACGCTAGAGATAGAGACAAACAACAAACGCCGACCAGAGATTTTTTCAGGCAACTGGATGACACGCGGCAGACTACGTGGCACTTTGACAATCGCAATCTCGTTGTCGCGCCCAAATGCGTCTTTGCCAGACAAGCGCACAATGAAATTCAAAGATTTGTTGGCGATTTGTGGAAACGGATGCGCAGGGTCTAAACCAACTGGCAATAGCAGGGGCCGCGCCTCACGCTCGAAATAATTTTTAACCCAATGGCGCTGCTCTGCATTGCGCTCGTTGTGCGACAAAATGCGCACCCCCGCTTTGGCAAATGCAGGCATCAGTGAATCGTTATACAAAGCATATTGCTGGTGTACCAATTCATGCGCCGCTTGGCTCAAAGATGCTTGCGCTTGTGCATCTATTTCGCTGAGCGCTGCTTTGGGTTTCGCAAGACTTGTGTAGAGCGCAGCACGCACTTCAAAAAACTCATCCAAGTTGGAAGACACGATGCACAGATAACGCAAACGCTCTAGCAATGGCACATCTGTACGTTTGGCCCAGTCCAAAACGCGCACATTGAATGCAAGCAGGCTTAAGTCTCTGTCCAGCCAATCGGAAGACATATGCGATTTGTGTGTTTCGAGGGCGGGTGGATGTATATGCATGCTTAGATATTTTTTCGAACATTTTAAGTTTTAAAGCTGATACATAGAGCCAGCCCACCTTTTCACCAATCTGTCACATAACATTCATACAAGGGCTCTAGACTAGTTCTTTTGAGGAGCGAATGTGGCATTTGTCAGATTTTTATTAGGTATTGCTGGTGTTGCGTTGTTTGCTTTGCACAGCGCCCACGCTGTTGAGCCCACAGTGCTCAATTTTGGTGATTTGCTGCACCACCCCATCGGGCCACAAGGACTTGAAATCACAACAAGCGCCAAAAGCTTGCAGGGCCACAACGTGCGCTTGCGTGGCTATATGGTCAAAAGCGAAGACGACGCCATCGGCCAGTTTTACTTTGCGCCAGTTCCACTTCAGATGAGCGAGCATGCGGATGGACCCGCGAATGACTTACCAGCATCTACTGTTTTGGTGAAGCTAGATCCAAGCCAAGCGAGTTGGGCTGTTTCACATAAAGCTGGAGCGCTTGTTTTAGAAGGCACGCTGCTAGTGGGTAGACATGAAGACGTGCAAGGCACAGTGTCTTGGTTCCAACTGCAATTACCTGTTCATTAATTTTTAAAAAGAAATCCTAGCTATGAAAACTAATTTGCGTTATCTACCAATATCTGCTTTCACCTGTTTACTTGCGTTAGGTACACTTGCTTCTGCGCAACCGGTGGTCGCACGCCTCACGCCGCCTAGTGAGTTGTTTAGCAACGGGCAAGCAGCACCTATCGTTGCGCGCTTTTTGCCAGAACAACGTTTTGACCTGCAAGCCACCATCAAACCGGATGACGCAAGCAAATCGATTATTAAAGCGGAATTCGCCATCGATAACCAAGTGCTCAAGATCTCCACTGCACTGCGCGATTGCTCTACCGGTTGCTTAGCCAACATTTCTAAAAACAGCGCTGTTGCAACCGTTCGTGCTGTTACTCTCAATAAGCCAGGGATCCATACATTTTCTGTGACTGCCACGCAAAGCGATGGTCAGAAGGTTGTGGCATCTGGTAATTTTGAAATCGTGCCGTTTGAGAAAGGTAGCCAAAAAGTCAAAAATATCATCATCTATTTGGGCGATGGAATGGGGATTGCACATAGATCTGCCGCACGTATCGTGGCTGGCGGTTACTCACAAGGCAAAACGATCAAGTCATTGGCTATGGATACCTTCCCAGTCACAGGCTTGGTGAAAACAGCGTCTCTTAATTCAATAGTGACAGACTCAGCACCAGGCATGGCAGCCTATGTCACTGGTAACAAAAGCAATAACAATGAAGAAGGCGTTTTCCCTGATGACACGGTCGATCCTTTTGACAACCCACGTGTTGAATACTTAAGCGAATACTTGAAACGCACCCAAGGCAAAGCGCTAGGTATCGTGACGACTGCCGATGTGTTTGATGCAACGCCTGCGGCCAATGCGGTTCACACCAGCAACCGTGGTGCTGGCACAGGCATCGTGGATCAATTCCTCGATGACCGCCATTTGACTGGATTGTCTGTTTTGATGGGTGGCGGTCGTAAATGGTTCTTGCCTTCTACAGTTCCTGGCTCACAACGCTCGGATAGAAATGATTACGCTTTTTCAAATACAGACCCGCACACCGCTGAGATTGTGAAAAGATGGGGCACTAATGCAGGTAAGTTAGACAAAGACCGTGACTTGATTGCGGACTTCAAATCAGCAGGATTTGCTTATGCTGCTGACAAATCCTCGCTAGATGCTGTTAACACAGCACAAACCAACAAACTGTTGGGCTTGTTTGCTTATTCGAATATGAATGTGGCCTTAGACAAAATCGACGGCCGCAGAGGAAAGAAGACTGGCGTCAAAGGCAGCGTGGTAGACGACTTTGGTTTCCCCGACCAGCCTATGCTGGAAGAGATGACTACCAAAGCACTAGACGTTTTATCTAAAGATAAAAATGGATTTATCCTGATGGTCGAAGGCGCTTCTATCGACAAGCAAGCCCACAACATGGACACCGAGCGCTGGATTTTGGACACCATTGAATTTGACAATGCCATTCGCGTTGGCCAGTCATTCGCACAAAAGCGTGGCGACACCTTGGTCATCATTACTGCTGACCACGAAGTTTCAGGCGTCTCGTTGATCGGTGGCTCTATGGTTAGCGATAACAAATTATCAGAGTTGGCCAAAGACGGTGGCGTAGCCAACTTGCGCGACAAGGTGGTTGGGGTTTATGAAAAAGCGGGCTTTCCAAAATACCGTCTTGCCAACGATGGCTACCCTGAAATGACCAATGTCGATAACCGCTTGTTGGTGGGATACGGCGCAAACAGTGATCGCCATGAAGATTGGCGTACCAATGACCGTCCTATCCAAGACAGCCAACAGCCTTTCTACAAATCAGAGCCTCTTTCCGTTTATCCTGCAGACCCAACAGCGCGTGATACCGAAGGCAAATTCATGGTGACTGGGCAAGTGCCTGGAAACAGCGGCGTGCATACTGCCAGCGATATTCCACTGTCTGCATTTGGACCAGGCGCTTGGTCTTTCACGGGTGTCATAGACAACACAGACGTATTCTTTATTTTGGGACAAGCTGCTGTTAAAGGTGTGCGTGCTCCTAAAGGATTCAGCTCAGTCAAATAAGAAAGCAGGCACCCACTTTATCCCTGGGTGCCTCGCTATTTAAATAGTGTTCATCACTTACCTGCGACTTCTCTACGCTTTCATAAAAGCATTCTGGATTTTGTTTGTTCAATTTCCGGGCTTAGATAGAACTTCACAAAGTTTGGCCATTCAACAATGGTCGGCCGACACCTTGAAATTATTAGGCATTTCGGTGGAAGTCATTGGCAACGTCGACACCAGTAATACCAACGCATCTCGTTTGTTAGTGGCCAACCATATTTCTTGGCTTGACCCTTTGGTAATTCAAACTTTGCAGCACAGTATTTTTGTAGCCAAACAAGAAGTCAGTCGATGGCCAGTTGTTGGACATATTGCCAAAGGGTGTGACGTCGTGTTTGTTAACCGCGGGTCCCCCAGTTCTGCGCGCAAGATGGTGCAAAGCATGACGGACGCTTTGCAAAGGAATATGTGCATCGCTGGTTTCCCCGAGGGTACGAGCACAGAAGGCCACCAAGTTGGGCTCTTCCATTCCAATTTGTTTGAGGTGGCAGTCGCGAATGCATGTGAAGTGATTGCACTCAGCTTGCGTTACAAAGACCCAGAGACCCAAGCTATGCGACTTGAACCAGCATTTGTCGGTGATATTGGTTTTTTACAGTCGCTACACCGAGTGATTTGTGCGCCACCCATGGTGGTGCAAGTCGTTGTGTCAGACCCTATTGCGCCCCATGGCCATACGCGGCGCACTTTGGCGCAAATGGCGCAAAGCAAGGTGGAGTCGCAACTACAATCACTTCAATAGTTAAATGAAGTCTGGGTTGATCACATTCAACAGCAAGATTTCGGAATACTCTTCGCGCACCCGTGAACGCAACCACCACACCGCACCTTTGCGAATAGCGCAACTGTGCTCTTGCATCCCTAAAAGTCTTGCCGCTATTTCACCTAAATAAGGTTGGTGGCCTACTAAGAGAATTGGCCCCTTGCCTTGCGGTCCTTTTTCAAGATCCCATTTAATCAAAGTCAGCACCTCTTCTGCGCTGCTGTCAGGCACCAACTCATCGCGTAATTTGTATTTGCGATTCAATGCTTTGGCAGTTTGTTCTGTTCTTCTTGCTGGACTCACCAAAATTCGCGCACCTTCAGGCAGATGGCGATCAAGCCAAGCCGCCATTCGAACGGCTTGTTTTTCGCCTTTGACCGTGAGTTGACGCGATAAATCGTCCTCGCCTTCTCCGGCAATTTCTGCATCAGCGTGACGCCATAAGATCAAATCCATGATGTACCTTTGTTTAACTGCAATGTAGCGAAACCAGTTATTTAGCCATTTGGCCCAGATACTCGGGCAAACCTGTTGCGACGATTGGCAACCAAGAAATCATCAAAGTACCCACAAAGATTGCCAACAGCGCGGGAAGCACTGATATGGCAACTTTTCGAATCGGCTGCTTAAAGACTGCGGAAGCAAAGAAAATATTCATGCCAGCAGGCGGGCATAAAAATCCCATTTCCATATTGGCTAGAAAAATAATACCGAAATGAACGGGGTCTATTCCATAACTGACGGCCAAGGGCAACAGCAATGGCACTAGCACCACGATGGCGGCATATATTTCCATCAAAGCGCCAGCCAAGAATAAAAACACATTGAGTGCCAATAAAAATACAAACTTGTTTTGTGTGATGCCTTGCACCCAGTCAATAGCCAAATCTGGGATGCCGGCGTCCACCAAATAATTGGTCAATCCCAAAGCCATGCCCAATATCAACATCAC
>CANBZB010000050.1 GCA_947373745.1 Burkholderiales bacterium
TACGAGCGCTTGGTCTCTGGCATTCACAACGAAGACACCATCGAGCAATACCGCATCAACGGTTTGCGTGTAGGCCGACTGCTCTACCAAGGACGTTGGTTTGACCCACAGTCCATCATGTTGCGCGAAACCGCCCAGCGCTGGGTCGCCCGCGCTGTGACTGGTGAAGTCACGCTTGAGTTGCGTCGCGGTAACGACTATTCCATCTTGAATACCGAGAGTCCTAATCTGACTTATGCGCCTGAGCGTTTGAGTATGGAGAAAGTAGAAGACGCGCCCTTCACGCCGTTGGACCGTATTGGTCAATTGACGATGCGTAATTTGGACATCACCGATACACGCGCCAAGCTGGGTATTTATGCGCAGTCTGGATTGCTGTCTTTGGGTGAAGGGGCTGAGATGATTAAGCTTGAGGGCGGCACTAAGTAGCCCTCCGGCTTCGGCAAGCCGAAGCCTCCCCCTTTACTTCGCTCTGCAGTACATACCACCCAGCATTTGCGCGAAATTTGTTGGAGCGCCTCTTAGTTGAACTCCACTTCGTTCGCCGACGTCAGCTCGGCGGCGCACGATGCGTAGCGAAGTAAAGGGGGAGGATTTGGCCTTCGGCCAAATCTGGAGGACATGAGCGGAGTATCGTGTGCCGTCGGGCTGACGCCTTGCTACAAAAGTCAGTGGCTAAACCACTACAGGCTCAGGCTCCAACAAAATCCCAAACCTCTCATACACACTGGTTTGAATTGCCTTAGCCAAGGTCATCACCTCGCCCCCAGTGCAAGGGTTCTCACGTCCACCTTTGTTCACCAACACCAAAGCCTGTTTTTCATAAACAGCAGCATTGCCCACAGACTTGCCCTTCCAGCCACAGGCATCAATCAACCAACCTGCCGCGAGTTTGATGCGACCATCATCAAGCAGGTAATGAACCACCTTGGGATCTCTGGCAATGATGTCAGCACATTGCTCAGGAGTGACAGTTGGATTTTTGAAAAAACTGCCGGCGTTTCCAATCACGGCAGGGTCAGGCAACTTGGCGCGACGAATAGCGCAGACCCACTCAAAAATTTGATGCGCAGAGGGTTGATCGATACCAGTTTCTGCCATCTTTTTTTCTAGATCTAGATAGCCAAGCACAGGCTTCCAAGCCTTGGCCAACCGAAACCTTACCCGGGTAATTAATGCCCGGCCCGCCAACCCCATGCTGCGCGAAGCGCCAATATGCTGCCCAGGGCCGTGTTTGAAAATCGAGTCTCTGTAGCCAAATGCGCACTGCGCGGCGTCTAGGGTGAAGGTATTTCCAGTCGCGAGGTCGATCGCATCGAGAGCGTCGAAGCGGTCTTGTAATTCGACGCCATAGGCGCCGATATTTTGTACGGGTGAAGCGCCAACGCTACCAGGGATCAACGCCATATTCTCTAAGCCAGGCCAGCTGTTATCTAGCGTCCATTGGACAAAGTCGTGCCAATCCTCGCCAGCTGCAGCTTCGACAATCCACGCCTTTTCGGATTCCTCCACCAATCGCATGCCTTTGAGTTCAACCTTGAGAACCAGCGCTTTGAGGTCGCCCGTCAGTACGATATTGCTGCCGCCGCCAAGCACAAATTTCTGGGCGTCTCGCAATTGCGGGTCGGCTAACAAGGCCGCAATATCGGACTCCGACTGCACACGCACCAACTGCAAAGCCTTGGCAGATATACCAAAAGTGTTATGCGCTTGCAGGGGGACGTTTCGCTCAACTAACATAGCGAGATTGTCTCACCCCGATTTTGAAAGCCGAAACCCATGCCCTCTTTTGACACCGTATGCGAACCCAATCTGCCCGAAGTGAAAAACGCCGTCGACAACACCGCCAAAGAAATTGCCACCCGTTTTGACTTCAAAGGTACATCGGCAGGCGTCGAACTCAAGGACAAAGAAATCACCTTGTTTGGCGACGCAGACTTCCAACTCACCCAAGTGGAAGACGTATTGCGTAACAAATTGACGAAGCGTGAAGTCGATATACGTTTTCTTGACAAGGGCGACGTCCAGAAAATCGGCGGCGATAAGGTCAAGCAGGTCATCAAAGTGCGCAATGGTATTGAGACCGAGGTCTCTAAAAAAATCCAACGCCTGATCAAAGACAGCAAGATCAAAGTGCAAGCTGCGATTCAAGGTGATGCGGTTCGCGTCAGCGGTGCTAAACGCGATGACTTGCAGGCTGCTATGGCGTTGATTCGCAAAGAGATGACTGATTTGCCTTTGTCTTTTAACAACTTTCGCGATTAGTCTCTGCTCTGATAGTGGTTGGCGATGCAAATGCTGGGTGGCATGCACTGCGGCGCACGATGCGTAGCGAAGTAAATCCGGGGGACATGAGCGGAGCATCGTGTGCCGTCGGGTTGACGCCTCGCTACAAAAGCCACAAACGCCACCCTACGAAAGCAACAAATTAAGCTTAAGGCGACTTAGTCTCCCCAATCTTGCTCTCCTGCCCCAACACCAAACGCGTGATGTTGTCTTGATGACGCATGAGAAGCAAAGCACTAATCGCAATCAAGGCCATCAGTTGCGGCTCTCCAGTAGTCCAAGCCACTTGGTTACCAAAGAGGTAATACAAAGGTGCAAACAACGAGGCAGCGATAGCAGCCAGTGAGGAGTAGCGGGAAAAATAGGCCACGATGCCCCATGTGGCCATAGTGGCTAAACCAAGAATGGGTTCAATTCCAAAAATAACGCCAGCTGCAGTCGCCACACCCTTGCCGCCTTTGAAACCAAAAAATATGGGCCACAAGTGGCCGATAAATGCAGAAATCGCGACCAACGCCAACACGCGCTCGTCCCAACCAAAAGAGGCGCCGAGAAGTTTGACCAGCAAAACTGGTACGTAACCTTTCAGTGCATCTAAGGCCAACGTAAACACCGCGGCCTGCCGATTGCCTGATCGCAACACATTGGTCGCACCAGGGTTTTGACTGCCGTAAGTGCGCGGGTCGTCGAGCCCCATGACTCGGCTGACGATCACAGCGAAAGACAAGGACCCCACAAGGTAGGCTCCGAAAACCAAAAGCAATAAAGAGTTTGAGTCGGTCATGGCTAGCAATGTTGATTTGCGTTGGTATTTTTCAGCGAAGAACGCAGATCACAACGCTGGATCGCGCATGTCCCAACGAATGGCGTCTATAGCCGCCAAAACTTCAGGTGACAAGGTCTTGCCCCACACATCCAAATCGGTATCGAGTTGCGCGACCGACGTCACACCGATGATGGTGCTTGCGACTTGCCACTTGGTGTAACAAAACGCCAAAGCCATTTCAGTCGGTGTCATGCCCTTTTCGCGGGCCAAGGCGTTGTAGCGGCGCGCTGCTACCAAGGCCTCTGGGCGGCCCCAGCGTTGCTTTTGAACCGACTCGTAAATCGATAGGCGACCACCGTCTTTGCCTTGGGGTGCATTGGGGCCCGTCACGCCGCCCGCATCGTATTTACCGGTCAGCAAACCGAAGGCCAAAGGCGAATACGCCAACAAAGACACATTCAAACGGTGGCAACTCTCGTCCAAAGCGTTTTCATAGGTGCGATTGACTAAGCAGTAGGGGTTTTGAATGGTGTGGACGCGGGGCAAGCCATGTTGATCCGCCAAGCGAATAAATTCATGAACGCCGTAAGGGGTTTCATTCGACAAACCAATATGACGCACTTTGCCAGCTTTGACCAACTTGGCCATCGCCTCTAGTTGTTCGTGGATGGATGTGGCGATGTTGTCTTTGGTGGGGTCGAAATACACCATGCCAAAAGCAGGCACATGGCGCTCGGGCCAGTGGATTTGGTAGAGGTCAATCACATCGGTTTGGAGACGTTTGAGGCTGGCGTCACAAGAATTCAAAATATCTTGCGCGGTCATGCCACCCCCTTCGCGCACCCAAGGCATGCCCCGCGAGGGACCCGCCACTTTGGTGGCAAGTACAAGTTTTTGGCGCACGCCGGGGTGCTTGGCAAACCAGTTGCCCAAAATGGTTTCGGTCGAACCACAGGTCTCGGCTTTGGCAGGGACTGAATACATCTCAGCCGTGTCTATGAAATTCACGCCACGCTCTAGAGAACGGTCGAGAATCGCATGCGAATCAGCTTCGCTGACCTGTTCACCAAAAGTCATCGTGCCCAAACAAATCGGGGTGACGCGCAAATCACTGTTGCCCAGTGGAACGAGGGGGAAAGACATCGCTACAACTCCAAGAATCGGTTTTTCAAAGCGGGTAAGTCTAATGCCTCGTCTGCAGGGCGGCTCTTTCCTCTTCTTGCAGACGTAATACGCGCCGTTGTACCTTGCCCGTCGTGGTCATGGGCAACTCAGCGATAAATTCGATTTCCTTGGGGTATTCATAAGGCGCCAGCTTGCCGCGCACATGGGTTTGAAGATCTGCGATCAAGGCCTCACTGGCCTGAAACCCGGCGGACAACACCACATAGGCTTTGACTAAGGCACCGCGTTCTGGGTCAGGCTTAGGCACCACGGCTGCGTTGGCGACGGCGGGGTGTTTGACCAAGCAGTTTTCCACTTCACTCGGCCCAATGCGGTAACCCGCTGCTTTGAACACATCGTCGGCGCGGCCTTGGTACCAGAGATAGCCGTCAGCATCGCGCACTGCTAAGTCGCCTGTGCGGCACCAGTCGCCCGTGAACTTGTCCTGCGTGGATCGCGGGTTTTTCCAATAGCCTAAAAAGAAAATCGGGTCTGGCTCGCCATGTTGGTTAAAGCGGTGCAACGCTACATCCCCTGGCACACCAACAGGGCACTCGTTGCCGTCTTCGTCGATCACCGCCACACGGTGGCCTGGGTAGCCCTTGCCCATGCTTCCGGGCTTGGCGGGCCAACCGACGTTGTGTCTGTGCACGACAGGGGTTAGTCCATCGCCACTCGCCCACTCCATCGCGCAATTGCCCACGATGTAATTGATTTCGGTTTGGCCAAACATCTCGTTGACCGTCACGCCCAACTGCTGTTGGCAATAGGCAAACACGGCGTCGCCCACTGCTTCTCCCGCACTCATCATGGCTTGGAGGTAAAGCTTGAATTGGCTGCGTGGTGTGGGGTACGCCTTCATCATCGCTTTGAGTGCGGTAGGAAATAAGAAGGTGTGCGTCACCTTGTGCGCCTGCATCAAACCAAACGCCAATTCGGGGCTAAAGCGTCCGTTGTAGGCCACGATGGGGCGGCCAAAGTACAAGGTGGGGAGTAACGCGTCCATCAATCCGCCTGTCCAAGCCCAGTCGGCTGGAGACCAAAAAACGCTAGAGAATTTGCTTTTCGGCAACTGTTGCGAATTGGCCCTATTGGTTGGCGAAAACCCAAACCAGTTTTGGCTACAGACAAAACCCGTCAAGTTACCAATCAAAGCGCGATGCGGGATCAGCGCGCCCTTGGGCGGACCGGTGGTTCCGCTGGTGTAAATCAAGACTGCAGCATCGTCCGCTTGGGTGATGACGGGGACAAAACTGTTCTCGAAATGACGTTTTTGCGACGCATCCAAGCGAACCACCTCACGCAAAGCGATGCATTCCCCCTTTACCTGCAGAACCTGCTCGATCGAAGCACCATCTACCAAAGCCACCACCGCTGCGCTGTCGTTGAGCCGGTAAGACAAAGCATCAGGCCCAAACAGCAAAGACAAAGGCATCGCCACCGCCCCCATCTGCATCACAGCGATATAGGCCACCGCCGTCTCAAAGCGTTGTGGCAAAACAATGGCCACCCGGTCGCCCTTTTGCACACCCATGGCTTGCAGACGCAAACTCAAATCATCTGCTGCTTGCTGCAACTGCGCGAAGCTGTAGGTCCGATACGCACCGCCCGTGTGGTGTTCGATGATGGCAGTGCGTTGAGCGGCATCAGGTTGCGCCGCCCACCGTTGGCTACAAACTTGGGCCATATTGAAATTTGCAGGCACTGACCAACCAAAACTGTGCTGCATGGCAGCATAAAAATCGCCCGTCGCGCGGGCGTTGTCGTTTGTTTGACGCGAAGACATTTCTAGGGTCCTTATGATTCAAACAATGTACCCAATTCAAAAAGAATCGCGTAGCGAGTTTGTACCGATACGCCAACTCAACTACCACGTGCGCCAATGGGGCACGCCTGACAACAACACCCCACCCTTGGTCATGGTCCATGGCTGGATGGACGTTTCTGCTTCTTTTCAGTTTGTCGTCGACGCACTCGCCCAAGACCGCTGGATCATCGCGCCTGACTGGCGTGGTTTTGGGCTGACCGAAACCCCTAGCCAAGATAACTACTGGTTTCCAGATTACCTCGCTGACCTAGATTTCTTGCTCGACCACTATGTGGGTGATCGCAGCATCCACCTGATCGGGCACAGCATGGGCGGCCACATTGCCACCTTGTACGCTGGTGTTCGGCCTGAACGCGTCGCCAAACTGATCAACTTAGAGGGTTTTGGTATGGCCGCCACCCGCCCCGCACAAGCCGCGGGGCGCTATGCGAAGTGGATAGACGAACTCAAAACCATGCACAAAGGCGAGCTAGACCTCAAACCCTATGCTGACCTAGAGGGCGTCGCCAAACGCCTGATGAAAACCAATCCACGCCTCAGCAGCGACAAAGCCCATTGGTTGGCCGGCCATTGGGCCAAGCCTGATGCAACGGGTCACTGGCGTATCCTGGGCCATGCCGCCCACAAAGTGATCAACGCGCAGTTGTTCAAAGTGGACGAAGTACTGGGGATTTACGAGCGCATCACCGCCCCCACCCTGTTCGCCATGGCCGATACCGACAGCCTGACGCAGTGGTGGAAAGACAAATACACCCTGGACGAATTCAAACAGCGCATCGCCTCGGTGCCCAACCTACGCCACGCCGTTATAGAAGACGCGGGCCATATGCTGCACCACGACCAGCCCGAAAAATTGGCTCGGCTGATAGAAGAATTCCTCGTCTAAGTCACGCTGGCGGCGCGCGTGAGAAAATCACGGGTTTTCCCCGTCACGTAAAGAAGAAGCACCATGGAAGCAGAACGCATCAACCTCATTGGCACCACTTTGGCCGACCTCACAGTTCGTACCGTCGAACTTCGGGGGTATCTTTGACTTCGATGCCAAATCTGAGCGTTTAAGAACCGTCAACGCCTCCCTAGAAGACCCCAAAGTCTGGGACGACCCGAAAAAAGCCCAAGAACTCGGCCGTGAAAAGAAATTGCTCGACGGCGTCGTTGTCACCCTCACGCGCCTGACCCAAGAACTCGCCGACAACACCGAACTCTTTGAGATGAGCAAAGCCGACGGTGACGACGATGGCTTAGCCACGATCGAAACGGACACCAAGTCATTGGTCAGCACCATCGAAGACCTCGAATTCCGCCGCATGTTCAGCCAAGAGGCGGATCCGTGCAACGCCTTCCTCGATATCCAAGCGGGCGCGGGCGGCACCGAAGCCTGCGACTGGGCCAGCATGTTGTTGCGCCAGTATTTGAAATACGCCGAACGCAAAGGTTTCAAAACCACGGTGGAAGACGAATCCGCCGGTGACGTGGCTGGCATCAAAGGCGCGACCATCAAAATCGAAGGCGAATACGCTTTCGGCCTGCTGCGCACCGAAACAGGCGTGCACCGTTTGGTTCGCAAATCACCTTTTGACAGCTCGGGCGGACGACACACCAGTTTTGCCAGCGTGTTTGTCTATCCCGAGATCGATGACTCGATCGAGATCGACATCAACCCCGCCGACGTACGCACGGACACCTTCCGCGCCAGTGGCGCTGGCGGTCAGCACATCAACAAGACCGACTCGGCGGTGCGTCTGACGCACATTCCAACTGGCATCGTCGTGCAGTGCCAGGACGGACGCAGCCAACACAGCAACAAAGACGTAGCTTGGAAGCGTTTGCGCTCGCGTTTGTACGACTTCGAAATGCGCAAACGCCAAGAGGCACAGCAAAAACTCGAAGACACCAAAACCGATGTCGGGTGGGGCCATCAAATCCGCAGCTATGTGTTGGACAACAGCCGCATCAAAGATTTGCGTACCAACGTTGAAATCTCCAACACCCAAAAAGTTTTGGATGGCGATTTAGACGCCTTCATCGAAGCTTCTCTGAAACAAGGTGTGTAGACATTCAAGTCTGCACGCTTTTTGACCACACTTAGGAAACACACCCATGTACCGTGAAGGCACTGCCCCACTGATCCAACGCGCTGACTACACCGCACCCGCGTTTTGGATAGACAGCGTCGATTTAACGTTTGACCTGGACCCCGCCAAAACCCGCGTGCTCAACAAAATGGTGTTGCGCCGCAATGCAGTTGTGCCCGCGCAAGCTTTACGCTTGGACGGCGACGGTCTCAACCTCGCGCGCGTCTTGGTCAACGGCCAAGGCACCTCGTTCAAGATGGATGGCGACAAACTGGTGCTGGAAAACTTGCCTGAGGGCGATGCACCGATTCACTTAGAAATCTTCACTACCTGTTTTCCTATCAAAAACACTGCGTTGACCGGTTTGTATGTAAGCAATGACTCCTTCTTCACCCAATGTGAAGCAGAAGGCTTTCGACGCATCACCTACTTTCTAGACCGTCCCGATGTCATGTCAAGTTACAGCGTCACGCTGCGGGCTGACAAAAAGGCTTACCCCGTGTTGTTGAGCAACGGCAACTTGGTGGAAACTGGTGATTTAGAAGAAGGGCGTCACTTTGCTAGATGGGTCGACCCACATAAAAAACCTTGCTATCTCTTCGCATTGGTCGCAGGCCAGTTGGTGTGCCGCGAACAACGCATCAAAGCCCCTTCTGGCAAAGAACATCTGTTGCAGGTTTATGTTCGTCCTGGCGATCTAGACAAAACCGAGCATGCGATGAACTCCTTGATGGCCAGCGTGGCATGGGACGAACACCGATTTGGTTTGAGCTTGGACCTTGAGCGTTTCATGATCGTCGCGACCAGTGACTTCAATATGGGCGCCATGGAAAACAAGGGCTTGAATATTTTCAACACCAAGTTTGTCTTGGCCAATTCGTCCACCGCAACCGACACCGACTACGCCAACATCGAGAGCGTCGTCGGTCACGAATATTTCCATAACTGGACTGGCAACCGCATCACTTGCCGTGACTGGTTCCAACTCTCGCTCAAAGAAGGCTTGACCGTTTTCCGCGACCAAGAGTTCAGTCAAGATCTCGCGGCGCAAGCGCTTAAAGATAACCCCATCGCAGCGGCTTCTGCCAAGGCTGTCAAACGCATCGAAGACGTTCGCTTGTTGCGTACCGTGCAATTTGCCGAAGATGCAGGGCCGATGGCGCATCCTGTGCGACCCGACAGCTATGTAGAAATCAACAACTTCTATACCGTCACCATTTATGAAAAAGGTGCCGAAGTGGTGCGCATGATGCAAACGCTCACCAGCAGAGAAGGTTTTGCCAAAGGCATGGCGCTCTACTTTGAACGCCATGATGGCCAAGCTGTCACCTGCGATGACTTCGCACAATGCATAGCGGACGCCAATCCGAGTTCTGCACTTACCCAACACTTGACCCAATTCAAACGCTGGTATTCCCAAGCAGGCACACCGCGTGTGAAAGCGTCTGGGGTGTTTGATGTGGCGAGTAAACGCTACACGCTCACACTCAGCCAAAGTTGCGAACCTAGCGTGGGTCAACCCTCCAAAGCGCCTTTTGTCATTCCGGTGAGCTTTGGACTATTAGCCGCTGATGGCCGCGAAATCTTGCCTACGCAGTTATTGGTCCTTACACAAGCTTCGCAAAGTTTTGACTTTGATGCTTTAGACATCCACGACGGCCAAGCACCGGTGCCGTCCTTATTGCGTGAATTCAGCGCACCTGTGGTGTTGGCGCTAGACGTCACTGCCGAGCAACGCTTGGTGCAACTCGCGCACGACACCGATCCCTTCAACCAATGGGAAGCCGCACAACAACTTTGCTTGCAAGCCGCGCTCAAGGCGATCGTTGCTGACGAAACACCGCATGAGGTTTTAAGCGCTGAATTGCTTACGGCCTTATCTCTTGTACTCAAACACCCCACCTTAGACGCGGCATTCAAAGAACTGGTGCTTACCTTGCCTTCTGAGTCCTACATGTCGGAGCAACTCAGCGTGGTTGATCCTCAGCGTGTGCACGCCGTTCGGGAAGCCATGCGTTTGCAACTGGCAACTGCACTGCACGCCGAATGGGTATGGGCACTTGAAGCGCATCGCGAAAACGGCATTTACCAGCCAGATCCAGTCTCCAGTGGAAGACGTGCATTAAGTGGGCTGGCACTCCATATGTTGTGCATGCAAGGCGTAGCCAGTCAAGATAACGTCTGGCCACACAAAGCGCTTTTGCATTTCACCAAAGCCAGCAATATGACCGATCGGTTCAATGCATTGAGTGCCTTGGTGCAATCGGGCCACGCATTGGCGACAGAGGCATTGGCTATTTTTTATAAGTTGTTTGCAGGAGACGCCTTGGTTATCGACAAATGGTTTGCTCTTCAAGCGGGCGCCAGTGACCGTGGCGGGCATATTCTGCCCATCGTGCGTCAGTTGTTACAGCACCCAGACTTCTCCTTAAAAAACCCCAATCGCGCTCGTAGTCTCATCTTTAGCTACTGCAGTGCCAACTCGGGTGCTTTCCATCGCAGCGATGCAGCAGGTTATGTATTCTGGAGTGACCGTGTTTTAGAAATGGACGCAATGAATCCGCAAGTCGCTGCGCGCTTAGCCCGTGCACTCGACCGATGGAGCCATTTGGCAGAGCCGTATCGCTCTGCTGCCAAAGTAGCGATTGAACGTGTCGCTGCCAAACCCGATTTAAGCAACGATGTGCGTGAGGTAGTTTCGCGCGCACTGTCTCAATAAGACGTGAAGGACACACGATGGCTATTTCTCTCACACGCTACTTGGTTGAAGAGCAACGCGCCAAAGGCCGCATTCCTTCTGAATTACGTTTATTGCTAGAGGTCGTTGCGCGTGCTTGTAAAAGCATTAGCCATGCAGTGAACAAAGGCGCCTTAGGCAGCGAATTAGGTGATGTCATGGGCTCTGCCGGCAGCGAGAACGTGCAAGGCGAAGTTCAGAAAAAACTCGACATCATTGCCAATGATGTGCTGATTGAAGCCAATGAATGGGGCGGCCACTTGGCTGCTATGGCCTCCGAAGAAATGGACAGTATCCATGTGGTGCCGAATCGCTACCCGCAAGGTGAATACCTGTTGATGTTTGACCCACTCGATGGCTCTAGCAACATTGAAGTCAATGTGAGCATCGGCACCATCTTCAGCGTGATGAAAAAGGTAAGCAACAACACGGCTGTAACCGAACAAGACTTTTTACAACCGGGAACACAACAAGTTGCTGCCGGCTATTGCGTGTATGGCCCTCAAACTACTTTGGTGTTAACAGTGGGAGATGGCGTTGCTATGTTTACATTGGACCGCGAGCAAGGCTCGTTTGTTCTCACCCAAGAAAACGTAAAAATTCCAGAAGACACCAAAGAATTCGCCATCAACATGAGCAATATGCGCCATTGGGATGCGCCCGTCAAACGCTATGTTGACGAATGCTTAGCTGGAAAAGAAGGTCCGCGCGGCAAAGACTTCAATATGCGCTGGATTGCCTCTATGGTGGCCGACGTACATCGCATCTTGACCCGTGGCGGCATCTTCATGTACCCCTGGGACAAACGCGAACCTGAGAAGCCCGGCAAATTGCGTTTGATGTATGAAGCCAATCCTATGAGTTGGTTGATTGAGCAAGCCGGCGGGGCTGCAACCAACGGCAAGCAACGCATTTTGGAACTTGAACCCACGCAACTGCATCAACGTGTCAGCGTGATTTTGGGATCTAAGCATGAGGTGGAGCGGGTGACCGAATACCACGTTACCCCTTAAATTTTTTAACAAACCAAAAAATGCCAGACGCATCAATGCGGCCTGGCATTTTTATTTTCTGAACTAAAAAATTCCATCCACTGCGCGCATTTGAGTGCAACTTGCTGACTTTTAAATTGCAAGCGCACCAATTACGACATGCTGTACTGGATGATTGACAGCCAAGAAATTAACAACAAAAGGTTAATTAATCTCCTAAAGCAAATAGATGTATGAAATTTATACTTAAAACGTATATACTTTATTTATATCTTGTTTATGGAGCACAACCATGTCAAAGGAAGCTGTATTCACTATGAAGTTAGAAGCCCAACTACGCGATGCATTCATGGCCGAAGCAGAAGCCAGCCATCGCCCTGCCTCTCAAATCATGCGCGAACTCATGCGCGATTTTGTTCAACGCCAAAAACAAGCAAGAGACTACGACGCATTTTTGAACAGCAAGGTTGCCCAAGCACGTGCCCAAATTGATGCAGGTAATTATGCGAGCGCTGAAGAAGTAGAGCTGCGTTTTGCTGCGCGTCGTGCACAACTGCAGGCAAAGGTTGACAGTTCACATCCATGAAAGTAATTTGGGCATCAGCAGCAGAACAAGATCGTGCAGACATCCTTGACTTCATAAGTCTAGACAATCCGATTGCATCCATCATGATGGATGAACTGTTTGCTGAAGTCGGATTGCGATTAGAACAACACCCACTACTCGGCAAACCTGGTCGGATATCGGGAACGCGAGAACTTATCCCACATGCAAACTATCGCCTGATTTATGAAGTGCAAGATAACCAAATAAGAATCTTGGCATTAGTTCATACAGCACGTTTGTGCCGACTCCAAAGCTCTAATGAGAGTAACGCCTCACACCCCGATATAGCGTTGCCACAAAGCGCGATCAGCCTCTAGTGCATCAGAGCCGCCTTGCCACACCACCTTACCGCGCTCAATGATGGTGTGTTGGTCTGCCAGTTGCACAAGTTTTTGTACATATTTATCGATCACCAAAATGCTTTGACCCTCAGCGCGTAAAGCATGTAGGCAGCGCCAAATATCTTCACGCACTAAAGGAGCGAGTCCTTCAGTGGCTTCATCGAGTACCAGCAAATGGGGATTTGTCATCAATGCGCGGCCAATGGCTAACATTTGCTGCTCGCCACCTGAGAGTTGATTACCCATATGTCGGTGGCGCTCTTGCAACCGTGGAAATAAAGCATAAACACGCTCTATTGTCCAAGGTGCATTAGTGTGATTACGGTTGCCAGCAAATGCCATCAAGTTTTCTCGAACAGACAAGGTAGGAAAAATCATGCGCCCCTCAGGCACCAAAGCCATGCCCATGCGTGCAATCTGATCGGCGGACTTTCCATCCACACGCTCTCCACAAAATCGCACTGCTCCACCCATGCGAGGCGTTAGGCCTAAGACAGCGCGTACTGTTGTAGTTTTACCCATGCCGTTGCGACCCAGCAAGGTGGAGGCGCCACCAGAGGCAATCGAAAAACTCACAGCAAACAACACTTGGCTGCCGCCGTATCCTGCTTGCAAGTCTTTCACTTCCAGAAGCGTACTCATGGTTTAAGCGTCGCCCAAATAGGCATGTTGAACTACCACATCGTTTTTGATTTGTTCAGCGTTTCCGCTTGCCACAACGCGTCCAGAAACCAGCACTGAAATCGTATCGGCCAGGCGAAATACCGCGTCCATATCGTGCTCGACCAACACAATCGTTGTGTTGCCGCGCAAACTTTTCAATAACTCCACCATACGCTGCGACTCATCAGGGCCCATGCCCGCCATTGGCTCATCTAACAACATCAGCTTTGGGTTTGTACATAAAACAAGTCCGACTTCCAACTGACGCTGCGCGCCATGCGATAGCGCACCGGCAGCTCGCATGCGGTGATCTGCGAGACCGATGCGCTCAGCCATCGCATCGGCTTGGCTGAAGCGCGCGCGATCTATACTTGCCTCTCTACAAAAGCCAAAGCCACTTTTCTGAGTCGCAAGAATTGCTAAAGCCAAGTTGTCTTGCACACTCAAATGCGGAAACACGCTAGTGATTTGGTAAGAACGAACCAAGCCTTGACGCGCACGCTGATGTAGGGGCAGTTGTGTCACGTCATGACCATCAAACACAATCCGTCCTGCATCTGCATGCATAGCCCCGGAAATATGGTGTATCAACGTAGTTTTGCCCGCACCGTTCGGTCCAATCAATGCATGAATTTCACCTGCTTGAACCGACAAGCTGGCTTGGTCCAAGGCGACCAAACCACCAAAACTTTTGGTCAGGCTATCCACATAAAGCAAAGGCACGTTCATTCCGACCGCTCTTTTCGTAAATGCGTCAGCGCACTGGTCAAGCCGTTAGGCAGAAGCAGAACCACTATCAACAACAGCGCACCCAAACCAAGTTGCCAATGGATCGTGAAATGGCTCAGCGTTTCTTCCAACAATAAAAACACAATGGCACCCCAGACGCCACCATAGATATGCCCCACACCACCGAGTATCACCATCATCATCAACATGCCTGACTGGCTCCATTGCATCATTGCGGGACTTACAAATCCGGATTGGTTTGCCAACAAGGCGCCAGCCAAACCGGCCAAAGAACCTGACATAACAAATGCGCATAGCTTGTAACGAAAAACCGCATATCCCAACGACTGCATGCGTACTTCGTTCTCGCGAATCGCTTGCAGCACATGGCCAAAGCGCGCATTCAACACACGCGCAATCAAAACCAAAACAGCGACGCAAGCTAAGAGGGTGACGTAATAAAAATGGGCGTCATTAGACATATCCAAAAACCCGATGCGCGAGCGCGCTGGTAACGACATGCCATCATCACCGCCATAGGCTTTGAATGACACCACTAGGTAGTACATCATTTGCGCAAAAGCCAAAGTGATCATGATGAAGTAAACACCTTGTGTTCTCAAGCTCACCGCACCAATCAAAAAAGCAAATAGGC
>CANBZB010000051.1 GCA_947373745.1 Burkholderiales bacterium
TTGTAGAGCCGGTAAGTGATGCGGTCAAAGTTGAACATGCCCATACGCACATTGAGCTCGCGTCCCCAGTAGTCCGGATTGCGGTCGTAACTGATGTCGCGGCCAAAAGCCGTCGGACCCGCCACATAAGGCCCACTGGCAATAGGAAACTCTGTGATGATTTTGTCAAACGCTTTGCGTGGTGCGCCATCTTGCTGACCCCAGCGGGCACTGAATACGGGCATAGCACCGACGATCAAAGGTAATTCTGGGTTCGGTCGTTTGAATTCAAAACGGATTGATCTGGTGTCTAGAACACTAACGCGCTCCACATCTGCGTAAAGCGTTCTAAATTGAGGCGCCGCTTCTTTGCTCACCAAGGTATCGAACGAATGCTTAACGTCTTGGGCGGTCACGGGATCGTTGTTGTTGAACCGTGCGTTTGGGCGAATCTTAAAAACTACCGATCGCCTGTCCGTGGCAACGTTGACGTCTTCTGCCAACAAGCCGTAGGCGGTTGTCGGCTCATCCATTGTTCCGACCAACAAAGACTCGAAAACTAGCTGTCCCAAGCCAGGAGCTGCCGTGCCTTTGAGGGTGAAAGGGTTGAACTTGTCAAAGCTCGTGACGCGTGAAGGCGGCACCAGCACCAACTCGCCACCCCGAGGCGCTTGCGGGTTGACGTAATCGAAAAATTTGAAATTGACCGGGTATTTGATGTCCCCAAATTGCGCATAAGCGTGTGCCGCCCAGCACGAAGGGAGGCACATAAAAGCCAGAAAAATGACGAAACCACGCATGCGACAATTCTGCAAGATTTTTTTGGAGTCAATCCGTGGGTACAAAAACTGGCTTTCTATCTGGAAAAAAACTGTTGATAACAGGCGTTTTGTCTAACCGCTCTATTGCTTATGGCATCGCCAAGGCTTGTCACGAACAAGGCGCGGAGCTGGCTTTCAGCTACGTCGGCGAACGTTTCAAAGAACGCATCACCGAATTCGCCGCTGATTTTGGCTCGACCTTGATTTTTGACTGCGACGTAGCCAACGACCAACAAATCGACAACTTATTCAAAGACTTGAGCCAACACTGGCCAACCTTTGATGGTTTTGTCCACAGTATTGGCTTTGCTCCTAAAGAGGCGATTGCTGGAGATTTCTTAGACGGCCTGTCGCGCGAAGCCTTTCAAATCGCCCACGACATCAGTGCCTACAGTTTTCCCGCCATGGCCAAAGCCGCCCTGCCTTACCTCAATGACAAGTCTGCCGTGCTGACCTTGTCTTATCTGGGCGCCATCCGGACTGTGCCCAACTACAACACCATGGGCTTGGCAAAAGCCTCTTTAGAAGCTTCTGTCCGCTATTTGGCAGAGTCATTGGGCAGCAAAAACCGCGGTCTGCGTGCCAACGGCATCAGCGCAGGCCCCATCAAAACCTTGGCCGCAAGCGGGATCAAGGGTTTTGGCAAGATTTTGAGTGTGGTGGCGGAGGCGTCACCCATACGTCGCAATGTGACTATCGAGGACGTAGGCAATGTGGCTGCGTTCATGTTGAGTGACTTAGCCGCCGGCGTAACCGCTGAAATTACCTATGTAGATGGCGGATTCAGCCAAGTAGTGGGCGGCATAGCGGAGCCAAGCTAGACAAGAACCTTATCTAAAAAAGAGCGCCTCTGGCGCTCTTTTTTATGTCTTCACACAGTCTGCAAAGTAGCGTTTCACACCGTCTTCGCCCACTTCTTCCACCATGCCATGGATGTCGGTCTCAAACCCTGGGCATTGCAGGTTGAATTCGCGGGCAAACTTTAAATAGTCCACGATCTTTTTGTTGAACACTTCGCCTGGAACTAACAAAGGAATTCCGGGTGGATAGGGTGTCAGCAAGCTGGTGGTGATGCGTCCTTCCAATGCGTCGACCGAAACCCGCTCTGTATTGCGCCTTGCAATTTGCGCGTAGGCGTCGCTTGGCTTCATCGCGGGCGTGAGGTCACTTAGATACATGTCGGTCGTGAGGCGGGCAATGTCGTATTTCGCATAGAGCGTATGCACATGCTGACAGAGATCTCGCAAGCCCATGCGCTCATACTTTTTATGCTTTTGACAGAACTCCGGCAAGATGCGCCACATGGGTTGGTTGCGGTCGTAGTCGTCTTTGAACTGCTGCAAAGCAGTCAACAAAGAGTTCCATCGACCTTTGGTAATGCCGATCGTGAACATGATGAAAAAACTGTAAAGGCCCGTTTTTTCCACAATCACACCGTGTTCCGCTAAAAACTTGGTCACGATGCTGGCGGGAATGCCTGCGTTGTCGAACTTGCCGTCCAAATCCAAGCCCGGTGTCACGATGGTGGCCTTGATCGGGTCCAGCATATTGAACCCGTCTGCCAGTTTGCCAAATCCGTGCCACTTAGATGTTTTGCCAGTGCCTTTAATCACCCAGCTATCGGCGCGTCCGATGCCGTCTTCTACTAAGTCATCGGGCCCCCATACCTTGAACCACCAGTCTTTGCCGTATTCCTCGTCGACCTTGCGCATGGCGCGTCTGAAATCGAGCGCCTCGGCAATGCTTTCCTCCACCAAAGCTGTACCGCTGGGGGGCTCCATCATGGCAGCCGCCACATCGCAACTGGCGATGATGCTGTACTGCGGGCTAGTGCTGGTGTGCATCAAATACGCTTCATTGAACAAATGCCTGTCGAGCTTGTTCTTTTGCGAATCCTGCACCAACACATGGCTGGCTTGGCTGATACCCGCCAACAGCTTGTGAATCGATTGGGTCGAATACACCATCGAATGCACCGGACGCTGGCGCTTTTTGCCCATCGCGTGGTAAGTGCCATAAAAAGGGTGGAAAGCTGCATGCGGCAACCAGGCCTCGTCAAAATGCAAATTAGGGATGTAGCCATCCAACATCTGCTTGATGGTCTCGGTGTTGTAGAGCACCCCGTCGTAGGTCGACTGGGTCAGCGTCAAAACACGCGGAATCGCCTTTTTAGGATTAACACCCTTGAGTAAGGGGTTGGCCTTGATCTTTTCTTGAATCGCTTCAGGCTCAAACTCACTTTGCGGAATCGGTCCGATGATGCCGTAATGGTTGCGTGTAGGCTTTAAAAACACCGGCACGGCACCCGTCATGATGATCGCGTGCAACACCGATTTATGGCAATTACGGTCGACCACCACAATGTCGTCAGGTGCCACCGTGTGGTGCCACACCATTTTGTTGGAGGTACTAGTGCCATTGGTTACAAAGAAGCAATGGTCCGCATTAAAAATACGCGCCGCATTGCGCTCGCTCTCGCCAATCGCGCCGTTGTGGTCTAACAATTGACCAAGTTCTTCCACCGCATTGCAAACGTCGGCGCGCAACATGTTTTCACCATAAAACTGGTGGTACATCTGGCCGACAGGGCTCTTCAAGAACGCCACGCCACCAGAGTGACCTGGGCAGTGCCATGAATACGAGCCATCCTCTGCATAGTCCAACAAGGCTTTGAAGAACGGGGGTTGCACACCCTCCAAATACACCTTGGCCTCGCGGATGATGTGACGCGCCACAAACTCTGGCGTGTCTTCAAACATGTGGATGAATCCGTGTAACTCGCGCAAGATGTCGTTGGGCAAATGGCGCGACGTCTTGGTTTCCCCGTACACATAAATGGGCACGTCTGTGTTTTTACGGCGCACTTCTTGGATGAAGTCGCGCAAATTCATCACTGCGGGGTCTAAGTCCGGGCCGGGCGTGAATTCTTCGTCGTCGATCGACAAAATAAAAGCGCTAGCACGTGACTGTTGTTGGGCAAACTGGCTTAAATCACCATAACTGGTGACGCCCATCACTTCATAACCTTCGCCTTCAATCGCATCTGCGAGCGCACGAATACCAAGACCCGATGTGTTCTCGGAACGGAAATCCTCGTCGATGATGACGATGGGAAAACGAAATTTCATGCGGTACTCCGAGCAAGCAGTGGATACAAAGCGTTTAATAGCGCCGAAGTGTAACTGTCCACTGTTAGAATTTGAGCAACGGAGCGGTGGATGAGCGGTTTAAGTCACACGCCTGGAAAGCGTGCGTGGGTTTATCCCCACCGCGGGTTCGAATCCCGCCTGCTCCGCCAGTAACCTAATAAAAAATGCGCCCTTCGGGGCGCTTTTTTTGTGTCGCCTCCGTTGCCTGACTGTCAGCTAGTGCATGCCTACACTAGCGAAGCTTAAAACGGAGACTGACACACTATGCCAAAACCTAAACTATTGACAAGCTGGGTTGCGCTTTTTGTTTTTGCAATATTTGCATTTGCAACACAAGTCCAAGCGCAAACTGCCAATGGCAAAACTATTCGTTTTGTCGTACCTTTTGGCCCTGGCGGTGCCGGCGATCTCACGGCACGGATCGTGGCGCAAAAGATGTCGGAATCCATGGGGCAACCTATCGTTATTGAAAACAAGCCGGGGGCTGGTGGAGTCGTCGCAACGAATTCTGTAGCGAAGGCACCCCCAGACGGTTTGACGCTTCTCTTGATGACCAACAGCGTGGCTGTTACTGCGAGCATGTTCAAGTCATTGCCCTACGACACGCTGAAAGACTTAGCACCCATTAGCACCCTGGCCTATTTCGATATGGTGGTGGTAACGGCAGCTAATTCACGTTTCAAATCTTTACAAGAGATGTTGGCCTATGCCCGCGCAAACCCCGGCAAATTAAATATTGGATCGATCAACGTTGGAAGCACGCAAAACTTAGTAGCCCAGATGTTTAAAAGTAGCGCTGGCATTGATGCACAGGTCGTGCCCTTTAACGGAACACCTGCCCTCATCACGGCCTTGCGCTCGGGAGATATTGAAGTGGCAGTTGAAATAGTTGCGCCTATGACAAGCCAAATTAAAGGTGGCGCAGTTCGCGGCTTAGCTGTATTGGGGGGCGCTCGAACATCAGACTTACCTGATGTACCCACCGCCGCTGAAAGTGGTGTCCCTAATTTCAACGTCCGTGGCTGGAACGGTATGGGCGCGCCCGGCGGTACGCCCGCCGCATTGATAGAGAAGTTCAACCGCGAAGCCAACGCAGCCTTGGCCTCGCCAGAAGTCAGAAAGAAACTCACCGACTTATCCTTAGATGTGCGCGGTAGCACTCCAGAGCAAATGGCTAAGTTGTTGCAATCTGAAATTCCGCGATGGGCCCAAGTGATTGAGCAAGCGGGTATCGCCAAACAATAATTTAATTTCTATTTTTTTAAATCTTCACCCATGTCAAATTCAGATAGCGCTCCCAAAACCATCCTGCCACCACACCCGCATCCAAGCCACCCCACATTCAAGGTGCCTGCAGGTGCTTGCGACGCACATTGC
Source organism: Burkholderiales bacterium (assembly GCA_947373745.1). Classification (GTDB taxonomy): domain Bacteria; phylum Pseudomonadota; class Gammaproteobacteria; order Burkholderiales; family Burkholderiaceae_C; genus Limnohabitans. The sequence continues at coordinate 5,327 of CANBZB010000051.1, forward strand.
CATGTTTTTGGGCCAGGAGACAAGTTTCCCTACTCAGGCAAACGCACTTACACCCCACCCGACGCACCTGCAGAGCGTTTACGTGCCTTGCACAAAATGTTAGGTATCGAGCGCGTAGTGCTAGTGCAAGCCAGTGTTCATGGGCATGACAACAGTGCGATGCTCGACGCCATCGCCCAATCGCCAGACACTTACCGTGGCGTCGCCATGGTCGCTCCCACTATCTCTGACAAAGAGTTAGCCGATTTACATACAGGCGGTGTTCGATCTATACGCTTTAACTTTGTGCAGCATTTGGGCGGAGCACCTGACTTAGCGGTTGTCCAAAAAATGGCAGAGCGCATCAAACCATTTGGCTGGCATTTGGTCTTGCATCTGGATTCGGAAGATTTGATCACCTACCGCGAGTTTCTATTAGCGCTGCCGGTTCCATTTGCCATCGATCACATGGGACGCGCCATGGTCAAGAATGGGTTGGATCAAAAGCCCTTTGAGTTGCTACTCGACCTCATGAAGACCAACGAAAAAGCGTGGGTCAAAGTCAGTGGCGCAGAACGTATTTCTGCAGATCTCTCTGCTGCAGCTGGCGGCCACTATGCCGACTCTGCGCCTTTTGCACGCAAACTGATAGAAGCAGCGCCTGATCGGGTTTTGTGGGGCACCGATTGGCCGCATCCCAATGTGCGTGAAATGCCCGATGACGGAAAACTCGTGGACTTATTGCCGCTTTTTACTGCTGACGCATCCTTGATGCACAAACTATTGGTAGACAACCCCACCCGCCTTTATTGGTACGACTAATTCAAACCTCATTCAAACACCGCATATTGGAGTCTCACCATGATTTATGAACAACGTGTCTACCGCGCTATGCCTGGGCGTTTGCCTAAACTGCTTGCGCGTATGGAGAGCGATACCTTGCCTTTATGGAAAAAACACGGTATCCGGCCTGTTGGCTTTTTCACAACCTTGGTGGGTGAATCGGCCAGTGATTTGACTTACTTGTTAGCGTGGGAGTCTTTCGAGGAACGTGATGCTAAATGGGGCGCTTTTCAAGCCGATCCAGAATGGAAAGCCAAACGCGCCGACAGTGAAAAAGACGGGCCATTGGTAGCGAATATCTCCAACGCGCTTTTGTCACCCACTAGTTTTTCGCTTTTGAAATGACTGCATCACTTGAAACTATTCGTGCAGCATTGGCACCCACAGGCAAACTAAGGGCGGTCATCAATTTGGGGAATTCACTTCTCGCTTGCCTTGATGTTGCTGGCAATCCTGTCGGTGTATCTGTCGATCTTTCACGAGCACTGGCCGACAGTTTGCAATGCCCTATTTCATTTGTTGTAGTTGACGCCGCCAACAAGGCCGTAGCGGCCGTTCGCGAAGAACAAGCAGATGTAGGTTTTTTTGCGATAGATCCACTTCGTGGAGAAGGCATTCGCTTTACAGCCCCTTATTTGCTGATAGAAGGTGCCTATTTGGTGAAAGACGATTCGCCATTGACCCACAACGACGAGGTTGATCGAGACGGCCATCGGGTGTTGGTTAGCCAAGGCAGTGCATACGATCTGTATTTAACCCGTACGCTGAAGTCTGCTGAGATTTTGCGAGATGCCAACGCGCTGACCGTCGTAGAAGTGTTTGCCAGAGGCGGCTATGAAGTCGCTGCGGGTGTCAAACAGCAGTTACAGGCTGGAGCACTTATGCACCAAGGCCACCGTTTGTTACCGGGTCGCTTTATGGTGATAGAGCAAGCTATGGGACTACCTGCAACACGTCACTACGAAGCAGGGGAATTCCTCGGTGCTTTTATAGAAAAGGCAAAGTCCAGCGGAAAAGTAGCCGAATATTTAAGCCGCCACCAGATAAAAGGCGCGAGTATCGCGCCCGCAGCTTAAGAACTACCTTCTTGCGCCTTGCGAATCACGTTTTTTGCATCGGCGTTGCTGTTAGCAGAAGCTTGGCTAGTGGGGTTTTGGATAACTAGTCCCAACAGTCGAGCACCATGCTCGACGGCAATAGAGCCGTAGGAGATATCGCCTTGCACAATAGATTCTTTGTGGAACTCGACGCGCTCTGCCGCATAGATGTTGCCTTCTACCTTACCCGCCACCATGACGCGGTGCGCCGTGATGTCACCAGAGACTTCGCCGGTCAAGCCAATGGCGACTGTCACCTTGTTGTCTTTGGTGGTTTCGATATTGCCAACAACTTTGCCGTCAATGCGAACACTGTCGAGCAAGACCAAGCGTCCGTAGATTTGGGTGGTACGACCAATGATGGTGTCGAAACGCTCTTGCGAGGGAGACAAAGACTTGTCTTTGAGTTTTTCAAACATCTTTGGCCTTTTACTGGTGGAAGAAGAAGTCAATCTTATTGGCTGGCCACATTGGTTTGCGGCAACATTTGGGTGGGGTTGATCACTCGGTCAAAACGAATGACTTCATAGTGCAAATGCGGTCCTGTAGAGCGTCCAGTGTTACCCAGCAAGGCAATGGTTTCTTTGCGTTGAACTTTTTGTCCAACTTGAACAAGGCGCTTGCTCAAATGGCCGTATCGGGTTGTAAAACCTTCAATATGGCTGACTTCCACCACATTGCCATAAGCATGGTCCCACTCAGAGCGAACGACGGTTCCTGCTGCGGTGGAGACAATGGGCGAACCTACTTCAGCCACAAAGTCCAAACCTTCGTGCATGGCGAGTTGGCCAGTGAATGGGTCATTTCGGATACCAAAGCCACTGGTGATTCTGTAGTCTTTGCCCATTGGGATAGCAGTGGGCAGTGCATTGAGCCAGCTTAGCTGGCTCGACCAGTTTTGGGCTAATGTTTTGACTGCAGCTTCGGCTTGGGTGAAATCTTCTAGCGCAGCTTTCATTTCTTGCGCGAGAGACTGGGCATTGTTGGTCTGCAAGCGCGGGGCAATCCATGGGCCGCCCTTGGCGTCGTCTTTTTTGCTCATCTTGTCGCGCAGATTGACGGGCGTCGCGATGTCCATGAAGCGATTTTTAAGGGCTTCGAGTTGATGGATGTCCTGCACCGTTGTGTTGAGCGACTCGCGTAATTTTTCCAGTCGTTCGCGGTAACTGGCTTCTACTTTTTGCTGTTCGGCTTCGGTAGTCACGCCGCCTAGGCTTCTGGCAAAACTGGGACTGACTTCAATAGCAATACGAAAACCAATAAAGTGCAGCAAGATTCCAAGAAGCACACAACCTGCTGCTGCAATAGAAACCCAAACCAACACTTTATGAGCTGTAATGGAAACAGTCCTCACCGAATCGGTGGGTCCCGACATCCACATCAATTGCATACTTCGCTCCGCTATTTCATTATTCGTGTGACGGTAAAGTCATCTTTACCGACAGGGAGATGCATTGTAGGGATTTCGCCCCATCTTCCAAGCACTTTTTCCCTAATTTCAAAATAATGAGTCTTTAAATATTAACTTTTCGTTTATGTCGATACAAAAGCACCACATACCCTGGATTGACGAAAGAGATCCGATGCCGCCTGCACAAAGCGCTTGCCCGGACGAGGCAAGTGGATTGAAGGGGTTGGTGGCTGCTGGTGGGGGCCTGTCGGTGCAAAGGTTGGTAGAGGCATACAGCCAAGGCATGTTTCCTTGGTACTCAGAAGGTCAGCCAATTTTGTGGTGGTCGCCCTCCCCGCGCATGGTGTTGGAGGTGGAGAACTTCAAGTTGCATAGGTCCTTGCGTAAGACATTGCAAAAGTTTGCGCAATCGCCTTCTGCTTGCATCACATTTGACACAGCGTTTGACCGCGTGATCCAGCACTGCTCCCAATTCAAAAGACAAGGTCAAAAAGGAACTTGGATTGTTAAAGACATGGTTTTGGCCTACCAAGCCCTGCATCGCGCAGGTTTTGCCCACAGCGTGGAGACATGGATAGACGGTGAATTGGTCGGCGGTTTGTATTGCGTCTCTATTGGTAAGGCCGTATTCGGCGAATCCATGTTTGCCTTGCAAACCGATGCCTCCAAAATTGCCCTTTCCGCATTACTGGCCTTCGCTAAACAACACAACATCCGCTGGATTGACTGCCAACAAAATACCCAGCATTTGGCTTCTCTGGGTGCACAAGAAATACCGCAAGCCGATTTTTTACGAGCGGTAGACAACACTGTCACGCAGACTGCACCTGCTTGGGAATTCTTACCTCTATACTGGAAAAACCTTTTTTCGACACCCTGACACTGTGACCCACCTCAAGGATTTGCCGCTCCAGACTTTGCAGTTTTATGCAACGGCGCCTTACCCCTGCAGTTATTTAAGCGATCAAACTGCCCGCTCCCAGGTGGCAACACCTAGTCACTTGATTCATAACGATGTTTACTCTGAATTAGTAAGACAAGGGTTTCGTAGAAGCGGGCTGTTCACCTACCGGCCTTACTGTGACAGTTGTAAAGCGTGTGTTCCTTTAAGAATTGACGCGAAGGCATTCGTCCCTAACCGCAGCCAGTCGCGAGCCCGCAAGCGCCACCAAGCATTACAAGTGCGCGTCTTGCAATTGGGTTACCACCAGTCGCATTACGACCTTTACTTGCGCTACCAAACTAGCAGGCACGCTGGTGGCGGCATGGACCAAGACAGCATTGAGCAATACACACAGTTCTTACTGCAAAGCCGTGTCAATTCGCGTTTGGTCGAATTTCGTTTGCCAGATGCTGAGCACCCAGAGGGTATTTTGAAGATGGTGTCGATCGTCGATGTGCTCGACGACGGCATGTCCGCGGTTTACACATTTTTTGAACCTGATGACATAGCAAGTTATGGGACTTACAACGTGCTGTGGCAGATCGACCAAACGCGCAAGATTGGTTTGTCCTATGTTTATTTGGGCTACTGGATTCAGCAAAGTAACAAGATGGATTACAAGTCGCGCTTTGTGCCGCATGAGCGCTTGGTAGAAGGAATTTGGCAGATATAAATTTCACAAGGTAAAATTCGTGGATGCGTAAATCCACAGTGCCTGCCACGCCCAATATCCAAGTCATAGAGCGCATGTTTGCCTTGATTGACGTACTAGCCTCCAAAGAAGAGGCGATTTCACTCAAAGAAATCAGCGAAAAAACGGGTCTCCACCCTTCCACCACCCACCGTATCTTGAACGACCTAGCCGTTGGCCGTTTTGTCGATCGTCCTGAAGCGGGTAGTTACCGTTTAGGCATGCGGCTTTTGGAGCTAGGTAACTTGGTCAAAGGCCGCCTCAATGTGCGTGATGTTGCCATGCAACCCATGCGTGAATTGCACAAACTCACCCAACAACCCGTCAATCTCAGCATGCGACAAGGCGATGAAATTGTCTATGTCGAACGTGCATTTAGTGAACGCTCTGGCATGCAAGTAGTACGTGCCATCGGTGGTAGAGCGCCCCTGCATCTGACCTCGGTAGGCAAACTCTTTTTGGCTTTGGATGACCCATCGCGTATCCGCGCTTACGCCACCAGGACTGGTTTGAGTGGACAAACCCGCAACAGCATTACCCAGTTGCCGGTGTTGGAGCGCGAACTCGCCAAAGCACGCCAAAACGGCGTAGCGCGTGACAACGAAGAATTAGAACTGGGTGTACGGTGTATGGCGTCTGGTATTTACGACGACCAAGGCCACTTGGTAGCTGGGCTGTCAATCTCAGCGCCTGCCGACCGACTGGATGAAACTTGGCTTTCCAAGTTGCAATTTACTACCCAAGAAATTTCACGGGCCTTGGGTTTTAAAGGCGAGCCTAACTGAGCTGTTAGGTTTGTGGGCGAAACGCGTGGTTCACTTCTACCCACTTACGCACACGCTCTGCATCGGCGATACGGCTGAGTTTGCCGGCGGAGTCTAAGAAAACCATAATCAATTTGCGACCAGCAATCTTGGCTTGCATGACCAAACACTGGCCAGCTTCTGAGATATAGCCAGTCTTTTGCAAGCCAATATCCCAGTTGGGGTTTTTGATCAGGCGGTTGGTGGTTTTGTAGTTCAACGTATGGTTACCAACTTCCACTTGGTAGCTAGGTGACGTGGACAACTCACGCAACAAAGAATCTTGGTATGCAAAAGAGACCAAGGTGGCCAAGTCTTTGGCACTGGATTGGTTTTTACTCGACAAGCCAGTTGGCTCGATGTAGCGGGTATCGCGCATGCCAAGCGATGAGGCCTTGGCGTTCATGAGTTCAACAAATGCGTGCAAGCCGCCTGGATAGGTTCGGCCCAATGCATGGGCTGCGCGGTTTTCACTGGCCATCAAAGACAGATGCAACAACTCGCCACGGGTCAGTGTTGTGCCGACTTTCAAACGCGAGCTACTGCCTTTTTCTGTGTCAACGTCGTCTTGGGTGATGGTGATAGATTCATCCATCGACAACTTGGCTTCGCTGATCACTACACCAGTCATTAACTTGGTGATGGATGCAATTGGCAAAACCGCTTGGTCGTTTTTACTCAACAGAACTTCGTTGGTGTCTTGGTCAATGACATACGCGACGCTTGATTTCAAATCTAAATCGTCAGAGGTTGAATGCAGTCCAGCGAGTTGCCCAAATGAGGGGCGCATAGGAACTGCTTTAGCCAAACGGCGCGGTGTGGCCTTGGCCAGCGTGCGTTTGGTTTTTTTGATGGTGGTGCGTTGCTCAGATGCTGCAAATGAAGGCACAGCACATGCGAGGGTGAATAAGCCAATTGATACAGCCAATAGAAGTTGTCTCAAATGCATTCCTTAAACTCTGACAAACAATGCTTGGGAGTGTAACAAAAATAAAAAATCTCGCAAGATCAAAGACTTGCGAGATTAATTTAATAACCCAGATCAGCTGCGGGTTTACCCTTGCGCAGCAACACGGTCCGATTTGCTTTGCAATTTATTCAAGGCACTCAAATACGCCTTGGCCGAGGCTACGACGATATCGGGGTCAGAACCCACGCCGTTGACCACACGTCCACTGTTTTGCAAACGCACTGTCACCTCGCCTTGGCTCTCTGTAGAGCCGCTGATAGCGTTGACCGAGTACAGCACCATTTCAGCGCCACTCTTGACATGCGACTCAATCGCTTTGAGCGACGCATCGACCGGTCCATTGCCATCAGATTCTCCGCGTACTTCCTGACCAGCGACGGTAAAAACCACCTTGGCGTGTGGACGCTCACCTGTTTCGCTGTGTTGTGCCAACGACACGAAAGCGAACTGCTCTTTATCGTTAAGGACGCTTTCTTCACTCACCAAAGCCAAGATGTCTTCGTCAAAGATGTCGCTTTTACGATCAGCCAACTCCTTGAATTTTGCAAAAGCGGCATTGATTTCGCTTTCGCTCTCCATTTGAACGCCGAGTTCTTCCAAGCGTTGCTTGAAGGCATTACGACCGCTGAGCTTGCCCAACACAATCTTGTTCGCGCTCCAACCCACGTCTTCCGCACGCATGATTTCATAGGTATCACGCGCTTTGAGCACGCCATCTTGGTGGATACCAGAGGCGTGGGCAAATGCGTTAGCACCGACCACAGCTTTGTTAGGTTGCACCACAAAGCCGGTTGTTTGGCTCACCATGCGACTCGCGGCCAGTATTTGTTTGGTATCAATACCAAGGTCTAAGTTGAAATAGTCTTTGCGTGTTTTAACCGCCATCACAATTTCTTCTAATGAGCAGTTGCCAGCGCGCTCGCCCAAACCATTGATCGTGCATTCCACCTGGCGGGCGCCACCAATCTGCACACCAGCCAATGAATTGGCAACGGCCATGCCTAAGTCGTTATGGCAATGCACAGACCAAATCGCTTTGTCGCTGTTAGGAATACGTTCACGCAAAGTTTTGATGAAGTTGCCGTACAACTCGGGCACGGCGTAACCTACGGTATCTGGAACGTTGATGGTGCGGGCACCCTCAGCGATGACTGCTTCGAGGACGCGGCAAAGAAAATCCATATCGCTGCGATAGCCGTCTTCAGGACTGAATTCAATATCACCCATCAAATTGCGGGCAAAACGCGTAGATTGCTTCGCCTGCTCAAACACCTGCTCAGGTGACATGCGCAACTTCTTTTCCATGTGCAATGCACTGGTGGCAAGAAAAATATGGATACGCGCATTAGCAGCTCCCTGCAAAGCCTCAGCTGCACGGGAGATATCGCGATCATTGGCACGCGCTAGTGAGCAAATCGTTGAATCCTTAATAGCATTCGCAATGGACTTCACGCAATCGAAGTCACCATTCGAGCTGGCAGCGAACCCGGCCTCGATCACATCGACCTTCAAGCGCTCCAACTGACGGGCGATGCGCAGTTTTTCGTCGCGCGTCATGGAGGCGCCTGGCGACTGTTCGCCGTCACGCAAAGTGGTATCAAAAATAATGAGCTTGTCAGTCATGGTCAGAACTCCTTGTCAATCTTAAAACTTGCAGCTGGTGCGCCCCCACAAAGCAAAAGGCCCGCTGCGTGTGCAAACGGGCCTTGTGTGGATTTGCGCGTGCGCTACCAACTCCGCCCGTTGGGGGATAGCAGTAGTAGTGCCAGCAAAAATTTGTTCATGTATGAAATTTAACACAATCTAGAACACCGTGCAGCATTCACTTATGAAGGCCTTCTTCATCAGGCTCATCAGTCGAAGTACTGATCACACTGGTTTGCAGGCCTTTGGCTTTTCTCCACGCATAGAGAACGTAACCACTTAAGCCGTACATCACAAACATCGCAAACAACACGACGGGCGGATGGATATTGATCACACCAATCGCCAAAGCGATGCAGACGATCACTACAAAAGGCACGCTTTTCTTCATGCGCAGGTCTTTGAAGCTATAAAACGGCGCGTTGGTCACCATCGTCAATCCAGCAAACAAACACATGGCAAAGGTGAACCAAACGACATCTGCACCGCTGTAGCCCATGTCATTCATCAACCAAATAAAGCCCATCACGAGGGCAGCCGCCGCAGGCGATGGCAGTCCTTGGAAAAAACGTCTGTCCACCACAGCGGTGTTGACGTTGAATCTCGCCAAGCGCAAGGCTGCGCAAGAGCAATACACAAATGCAGCCATCCAACCCCAGCGGCCAATGCCTTTGAGCGCCCATTCGTAGGAAATCAAGGCAGGCGCAGCGCCAAAAGAGACCATATCAGCAAGCGAATCCATTTGCTCACCAAAAGCGCTTTGCGTATTGGTCATCCGCGCGACGCGACCGTCCAAGCTGTCGAGCACCATGGCGCAAAACACGCCGATGGCAGCCATCTCGAAACGGTCGTTCATCGCCATCACGATCGCATA
>CANBZB010000052.1 GCA_947373745.1 Burkholderiales bacterium
GTTTGCCCGCGCCTTGCGAGGCGAAATACAAGCAAAGCCCGAGTGCAAAAAATCCGTAGACCGGTGCCACCCACATTAAATAGAGATGGGTAATGGCAATCACCTCGGTGTTGTCAGTAAAGAGAGATGCCCATTGGTCTGGCAAAACAGCAGCAAAGAGACCGATAACACCCACAATGCCCGCCGACAAAGCTGCGCCTGTCCATGCCACTTGCTTGGCCCGTTTCACCAGACCGCCTCCAATGGCCATTCCCACCATGGGCACGCAAGCCACGCCAATTGCAAAGGTGATGGGGATGAGCAAGAACTCCAAGCGCGTGCCAATTCCGTATCCAGCCAGCGCACCTGGACCAAAACCCGCCACGATTTTTGTCAAGATCAAAATCGTGAGCACTGTTTGTACTGATGAGATAGAGGCAATGGCACCAACTCGCAAAATATCTTTGAAGTAGGCGGGGGTAAATTGAAGTGAGAAATTCAACTTCACGCGGCTGCCACTGGTGCGCAAGTATTGGCCTAAGTAGATAGCGGAGAAACTGTAAGCAATGACTTGTCCTGCTGCCACGCCCGCCATACCGAATTGCGGAAATGGGCCGAGTCCCAAGCCTAAGGCGCCACCTAAGACCACTTGGGCAACAGCCACCAGCATCAAAACGGTCGACGGCGTTTTCATATTGCCAGAGCCGCGAATGGCGGAGGCGAAGGCATTGGTCAGCCAAATCGTGATGGCGCCTGAAAAGGCAATGTTGGAGTAGGCCATGGCTTCATCCAAAGCCACACCGGAGCCACCGATCAACGCAAAAATCTCGCGTCCCCACACCAGAAATAGCAGGCTGTAGAGAATTCCTAGCCCCAAACTGATGGCGAAGGCGTGCATCACGAGTTGATTGGCTTTGTCGTCATCCCCTGCGCCAATCGCTCGGCTAATCGCTGAAGAAATGCCACCGCCCATAGAACCCGCTGAGATCATTTGCTGCAACATCACCATGGGAAAGACCAAGGCAATGCCGGCTAAAGGGAAAGTACCTAAGCGCCCTATATAAGAAGTCTCTGCAATCGTGACCAAGGCACCTGCGGCCATGGCCAACATATTGGGAAGACTCAATCTCCATATGGTGGCGAAGATGGGGGCGGTGGTGAGGGCGTTTTTGGAATTCATGGAATGCGGGGCATCTTGCCACAGGCGGTTTGCTCAGAGTCGCATGGACGATAGGTGAAACGCAAGCGCTCTTATTAAGATGCGCTCAAACAAAGTATGGAGACACGGACGATGAAAAGATTACTGTTTCAAACCTTGCTAGCTTTATGTTTTGCTGGCGCGTTGCTTCCCTGTGCGCAAGCGCAGGGGTATCCCAATAAACCCATTCGCTTGATCGTGCCTTTCCCACCAGGCGGTGGCAATGACGTGATTGGACGCATCATGGCCCAAAAGCTGACCGAGCGATTTGGCCAACAAGTGGTGGTCGACAACCGCGCTGGCGCTAACGGCATTGTGGGCTTGCAGGCTTTGATGCAAGCGCCCCCTGATGGGTACACCATCGGCGTTGCCGCTGCGGGCCCGATGGCGGTGAATCCCAGTTTGTATGACAAGCTGCCGTATGACTCTTTGAAAGATTTTGCTTACATCACCAATATGGTGATCTTTCCGCTCATCTTGATTACCCACCCATCCGTACCGGCCAAGACGACCCAAGAGTTGATCAGTCTAGCCAAGGCCAAGCCTAAGCAAATTTTCTTTGGTACACCGGGCAGCGGCAACTCGGCGCATTTGGCCGGGGAGTTGCTCAACTCTATGGCCAATATCCAAACCGTGCATGTCCCCTATAAAGGCCAAGGCCCCGCCATGGCCGATTTGGTGGCTGGACAAGTGCAAATGATGTTTGCCAGCATTCCTTCGGTGTTGTCTCAGGTGAAGTCTGGTCAGGTCAATGCGATTGCGATGGGAAGTGCCAAGCGGGTACCTTCATTGCCTGATATTCCAACGCTTTCGGAGTCAGGCGTGCCGGGCTTTGAAGCGTACTCATGGGTAGGAATTTTGGCGCCTGCCAAGACACCCAAAGACATCGTGAACAAGTTGAATAAGGAAATCGTTGACATCTTGAAACAAAAAGATGTTGCTGAAAAGCTCAACCAACAAGGTGCTTTGCCAGTAGGCGACACACCCGAGCAATTCTCCGCCTATGTGAAGGCGGAAATCGACAAATGGGGCGCTGTCGTTAAATCTGCCAATATCAAAGCTGACTAAGGAAACACCATGGCGACCAAAACTACAAAGAAGACCAGCAAACCCAGATCGCCAGCATTTGAGGCGGGCTTGGCCATGCGTAAAAAAGTGCTAGGGGATGACTACGTCGAGCGTTCATTTAAAAATGCTGACGACTTGAATATGCCGTTCCAAGACTTGGCGACGGAGTTTGCTTGGGGCACGGTGTGGACGCGTCCAGGTTTGTCTTTGCGCGATCGCAGCTTGATGACCCTATCGATGTGTATTGCGCTCAACCGACCTGCAGAAATAAAGATCCATTTACGCGGCGCTATTCGCAATGGGGTAACGCGCGATGAGATACGCGAGCTGATCTTGCACTCTTTCCTCTATTGCGGTGGACCTGCAGCGCTGGATGCTTACAAAGCCGTGCGCGACGAGCTGCCCATCATCGAAGCGCTCGAAAAAGCTGCCAAGAAAAAGGCGCGTAAAGCTAAATAAAACTAAGGGATACCCGCCATCTTGGCAAACACCTCTGCGGTGGAGGCGGTGTCCTCTTGCGACAGACCTTGCGCCATAGCCGCGGTGTAGATCGATGCGCTGGCTTGAAAGAGTGGGGTGGGGCAGTCGACTGATTTGGCCATCTGTCCGATGACTTCCATGTCTTTCTGCCAGACCTCGACTTTCATGGTGGGTGGGCTGTATTGACGCTTCACCATCATGTCCATGCGCAGGCGCATGACACCCGTGCCGAGCACGGGGCTGTTACCAAATAGCTTGAGTACCTCGCGGGGATCCAATCCCATCTTGCGGGCCAATGCGACCGACTCTGCATAGGCCACGTTGTAGATGGCGACCAAATGGTTGGCCGAGAACTTGAGTTTGGTGCCGTTGCCAAAAACGCCTACATAAGGAACGTTGTCGGTAAATACTTCTAATACAGGCAGTACCGTTTTGAAAGCAGCTTTGGTTCCGCTGGCAAAAATAGTCCATGCCCTGTCTTTGATACGAACCGCGGTGCCACTGATGGGGCAATCGAGTGTGGTGATACCGACCTTTTTAAGCGTTTTGGCGCAAAGATTTTTGTCAGCCATCGTCAATGTGCTCGTTTCAATGACGATCGGTGGAGCGTTTGTTTTTTTGCTGCTTTGGCTCTCTAAGATCGCCTGTGTCACTTGCTCCAGCGCTTTGGCAGTCGAGACAGAAACAATCAAGATGTCTGCACGTACCGCGACATCGCTTGCATTGGCAAGAAATTGACCGCCATGTTTTTTTAAACGTTGTTTGGCTTTTGCGTCGATATCAAATCCGCAGACTTTATAGCCACGCTTCAAAAGTGCCTCGGCCATGGCACCCCCCATGATGCCGAGTCCGTAGATGCCTACTATTGGCAAAGTCGGTGCGGATTTGTTTGACATAGGTTTGTATTAGCCGACGACTAAACCAGCGGCTTTCACACCGGCAGCGCAAATCAATTCGTCTTCATCGCCCGTTCCTCCGCTGGCGCCTACTGCACCCAAGATATGGCCTGCTGCATCTTTAATAAGCACAGCACCTGGTTGGGGCAAGAACTTTCCTTCAGATGTTGCTGATAAGGAAACAAAGAAGTTGGGGTTGTCCTTCGCGCGCTCTGCCAAGACGCGGCTAGATGCACCCATTCCGACTGCGCCCCATGCTTTTGCTCGTGCGATGTCAAAGCGAAACATGCTGGCGCCGTCTTCGCGTTCAAACGCCACCAATTGGCCGGAGGTATCTAGCACTGCAATGCCCATGGGTTTGTAATTAGCCGCGCGTGCAGCTTGGCGAGCGCCTTGCAAAATTTTGGTGGCTTGGTCAAGGGTGAGGTGTGTCATACATGTTTCCTTTGTTTAAGAGATACTTTGCGAATTATCGTGTCGTATGAGAATCTGTCTGTCTTGTTTGCAACATGCGCAAGCGACAGGTGGGGCGCCTTGATGGCGATACACTGAATTATTATTTTGGTCACTGAGGAGAAATGCACTTGAATACGATGACAACGCGTTTTGGAAGCGGACAAGCAGTTCAACGATTAGAGGATGACCAATTACTAAAAGGCGCTGGTATTTACACCAGTGACGTTGCACCCGACGGGCAAACCCATATTTGTTTTTTTAGATCGCCCTATGCGCATGCACGCATTGCGAAAATTGACACATCGGCGGCTAAATCAATGCCAGGTGTGCATATGGTCGTGACTGGAAAAGAGTTGGCCGAAGCTGGCATGAAGCCTATGCCGCGTCCCATGAACTTCACCCGCGCCGATGGTTCTGCCGCGGCGTCTGCGGACCGCCGTATCTTGGCGTCAGACCGCGTGCGTTATGCCGGTGAAGCCATTGCAGCGGTAGTGGCAGATACACAAGAGCAAGCCCGCAATGCGATGGAAGCGATTGCGGTGGAGTTTGAAGAACTGCCTTGTGCTGTGACATTCGAAGATGCACTCAAACCAGGCGCCCCTTTGTTGAGCGACGCACCCGATAACCGTGTTGCCGAAACACGCTATGGCGATGCGGCAGCGATTGAAAAAGCCTTTGCGCAAGCCGCACACATCGTGTCTTTGGATATACAGAACCAACGTCTGATGGCGGTGACGATTGAGCCGCGCAGTATCTTGGCCTATACAGAAGGCGGACGTTTACTCATCCGCATGAGTAGCCAAATGCCCACGGGCGTACGCACCTTGGTCTGCGACCTGTTAGGGCTCCCAACAGAGAAGGTTCGTGTCATCGTGGGCGATGTCGGCGGCGGTTTTGGTATGAAAACAGGTGCTTATCCTGAAGACGTGGTGGTCGCATATGCCGCCCATCATTTACAAAAACCCGTCAAATGGATTGCAGACCGCAGTGAAGAGTTTCTGAGCAGCGCTCATGGCCGTGATATTTCAAGCAAAGCGTCGCTTGCGCTGGACGCCAAAGGAAAAATTCTGGGCTTGCGTATAGATAGCCTGGCCAATGTGGGAGCGTATCCCACGATGACGGGTGTTGCTATTCAATTGCTGATTGGTCCTTGGGTGCAGACCAGTGTCTATGACATTCCACTCATCGATTTCCATTTCACCGGCGTGATGACCAACACTGCAACAACGGGGGCTTACCGTGGTGCTGGTCGTCCTGAGGCCATCTACAACATCGAACGATTGATGGACGAAGCAGCCCGCCAATCAGGCATGGACCGTATTGCATTGCGTCGTCTCAATTTTGTGCAACCGCATCAAATGCCTTACAAAAACCCCATGGGCCAAACCTATGACACGGGTAATTTTGAATCCATCATGAACCAAAGCTTAGACAAGGCGGATTGGAATGGGTTTGAAGCCCGAGCCAAAGCATCTGCGAGCAAGGGCCTTTGGCGCGGATTAGGTATTGCTACCTTCTTAGAGTGGACAGGAGGCAATGCGCTAGAAGAAAACGTGCAAGTCAAAGTCTTGGAAGATGGAGTGATTGAAGTGTTCACAGCGGTAAACGCCATGGGCCAAGGTATTGCTACCTCACTCGCGCAGTTGGTGGTAGATGTATTTGGTGTTCCGTTATCGCAAGTGCGCATTCAAATGGGCGACACTGACCAAAGCAATGGTTTTGGTAGTGCTGGTTCCCGTTCTTTGTTTACAGGTGGTTCTGCGGTACATGTGGGCGCAGAAAAGACTTTGGACAAAGCCAAAGAGTTAGCAGCCGAGGCATTAGAGGCCTCCGCCCAAGATTTGCAATACGCAAGCGGTGAGTTTTTGGTAGCAGGAACAGACCTCAAAATTAGTTTGGCAGCCTTGGCTGGCAAGCAACCCAACAAGCGCATTGAATTGCAATCGACCACCACCGCTAGTGGCCCTACTTGGCCTAACGGATGCCATGTGTGTGAGGTCGAGCTCGACCCCCAGACCGGTACTGTAGGTGTTGTGTCTTACACCTCGGTCAATGATGTGGGGCGTGTCATCAATCCGACCATTGTTCGCGGACAGTTAGATGGTGGTGCGGTGCAAGGTATAGGCCAAGCTTTGTTAGAGCAAGTGGTCTATGACGCAGAAACGGGTCAATTACTCACAGGCAGTTTGATGGACTATGCCTTGGCACATGCGGACGTGATGCCACAGATGTTTTCTACCCACATGGATTCCAGCGTTCCATGCAAGAACAATGTGTTGGGCGTCAAAGGTGTGGGGGAGTTAGGAACGATTGGTGCAACACCAGCTGTTGTGAATGCGGTTGCCGATGCCTTGGCGCGGCATGGAAAATCGCAACTAAGTTCGCAGTTACAAATGCCGCTGACGCCATTTAGGATATGGCAACTTATGTATAGTGCGTAACTTGAATTTTTAAGAAAGTCAAAATGTCAAATTTCCCCATTGAAAACAAACGCAAAGCTGACCATTCCATTAACCCAGTGTTTACTGACCGTTGGTCTCCTAGATCTTTTTCAAATGAGGCAATCACAGAAGACGAACTTTTGACGCTTCTTGAAGCCGCACGTTGGGCGCCTTCGGCTTTCAATGCACAACCTTGGCGCTTTTCTTATGCGTTACGTGGTGATGCTTTGTTCCAGCCTTTGGTCGACAGCATGGCACCGATGAATCAACTGTGGGCCCCTAAAGCCGCAGCTTTAGTCGCCGTCGCTTCATTTAATTTGTGCACACCCCCTGGAGCCACCGCGCCTATTGCTAATGGCTCGCATGAATTCGATACCGGTGCGGCTTGGGCGTATATGGCTATGCAAGCGACTTTTTCTGGTTGGTACTTACACGCATTAGGCGGCATCGATTTTGAGAAAGCTGCTGCTGCAATTTCACTTCCTGCTGAGCATCAATTACATGCATTGATTGCTATCGGTAAACGCGGAGACCCTAGTGTTTTACCTGATGCGTTACGCGAAAGAGAGTCGCCTAATCCACGTAAACCAATTCGTGAATTAGCGGTTCGCGGAAAGTTTTTGTAAGACCTGATTTTTTGATTAAACTCTCATCTGTTGTTTGACGATTAAAATATCAGTTATAAAAACGGAAAAGGGATAGTTTCTTATGGCATGTCTGAGTAACGCTCAGTATTTAAATTTTTTCGAATGGGGCTTTTGTGCCCTTTGAAAATTGTGCTCAGTGCCAAAGATGTTGTCACGTTGAACCAGGTTACCCAGAGTTGGAAATAACTCTGACAGCAAAAGAAAAACTAAAGCACGGTCAGCTTTGTATGAATGGCAACTGCGAACACTTGGGTCCTAAAGGATGTGTTCTCGGAGATGACAAGCCTTTTTCTTGCAAGCTGTACCCGCTTTCCTTTAACCCCAAATCGCAAACTTTCTATTTCGATGTGGAGTGCCCCATCATGCCCGAGTACGTGGACCAGCTCGCTTCCCCTAAAAGCGTTGCCTCCAAACATTTGGCATCCATGGCAGCAGGCATTAAGAAGCACATCAAGTCAGACCCAGCTTTTTTGAAAAGTAACTACCAAATAGACGCCAGTTACTTCGAGTTGAAAAAATTACCAGCACAGCCCTTGAAGAAGGAAGTACAAAAATGAGCGGTTCTATGGCACTACGTATGCCCGAGTTATCGGAGCATCACGAAACTACTTCACCTATTCTTTCCCATGAGGAACCAGCGCCAGAAGTTCAACAAGTCGGTTACCAAACTTGGACCAAGGACAACTTGTGCGTAGACAGTCACCACAACGATATCCATTACTACACCAGTCGTTGGGATGCCCTGTGCCCCTATATTGATGTCTCTCACGAAATGATGGCGCAGGCGCCCCGTCCCTTTGTGGTGTACGCCTTGCCGCCAGACAGCCAGTTTGGTGTGCCCATCAATGACAAATACGGTTTGGTTCACGTGTCCGACGAAACCTTTTGGACCGAACCACGCCGAGAGCGTAAATTTCGCGAACTCGAAAAGCTCTATAAAACCTTTAGTTATACCGAGTCCGTTGTTCCAGGAAGTGATCTCGACTTAGAAGACTTATTCGCAATGGGTGGTGAGCATTTCGAGACATATGAAATCGACGACCGCGAAATTGAAGGCTTTTTAGACTACATCCAAACCCTGGATGTGCTGATTTTGCAAGTGCATGACAGCGAAGGCGAGTTGGTTTTGACCGATGTGTCGGTCCTTTTGCCTAAGTACGACCAAGTCTACGGAAGTTTTTGCCAGTGGAATCGGGATTTTAAAAACCGTTCACCCGGTATTTACGCATGCTTGCTAGCTTCTAAATGGGCAGCTAAGAATGGATACAAGTACTACAACTTAGGCCCAGTTGACGACTACGGCTACAAGGCTTTGTTCGTCACAGATTACGAACCTATTTACGCAATTGCTTTGACCGACTTGGACCACGACATTGTGTTGGATCCCACCTCGCCCTTGCATGTGGACTTCAAGCCTGAGCAACTCAACCAAATTTATCGCCAGACACCGCATGTCTTGGTAAAGGCACCACCACCTACACCTGTAGTGCCTGCGCAAGCCTCCAACGAGGATTAATCGCGAGGTTTTTGCACCGCACGTTTATTTAAAAACGTGCTTTTCTCCAAAGCTTTTGTCGTAGTCAATGGTGAGTTCTTCGCCGGCATCGATTTGTCTGAGTGAAACCAGTTCGCCTACTTTGGTGAACTTCAGGCTGGGTTTCTTGGAGTGGTTGAGATACACCGACATATTTGTAGCGTTCATTCCATACACAGGCACATCCACTTTTTTACTTTTGTTATCTACGAAGCAAAACATGTGAATATGTTTGCGAACCGGTGTGGGAAGCTTATTGAGCTCATCCAAAGAAATGGTGAGTTCTTTGGTGGGCAGCCAGCTGCGCAGGGGGTTGATTCCTTTGGGTATTTGACGGAGGGCAAATACACCAATGCCTGCAATTTTGGAAACGCCTAAATGGCAGTAAACCTCTTCTTGTAAATGTTGGATAAGCGCTTTTTTCGTTTTTAACATGGCAATGTGATTTGGCTAATGTGAGAACAAACAATAGTGTCGCGCATTTAGGGGGTACTTTTCAACAATGCACGAGATACTTCTGTCTCAATGATTTTTTGGGCGGCGTGGTGGGTCGCTGTCATGGGGCGCTTGGCGGATCGGACCAACATCAGTTGGCTCATCAGCTGGGGCTTGTCGATGTGGTGGACACTAAATTCCTGCGTATTGGCAAAGTTGCGCAGGGTATAGGCGGGCAATACGGCAAAGCCCATACCTTCTTTGACCAATTCCAAGATGGCGTTGAGGCCATCAATTTCCAAAACGATATGGGGTTTGGCATTGATGCGCTGCATCTCGGTCTCTATCAGTAAACGAAAGGCATTGGGTCTGCTGGGAATGATCAGCGGTAATTGGCTCAACGATGTGAGTGGCATAGCGTTCTGCATGGAAACTCCAGCTTGCTTAGACAGCTCGGTTGCGCTGGCTTTGCCAGCGATCAGCACCAAAGCCTCTTTATGGAGCAAGGTCATCTCCAAGTCGGGGGAGGGGGGCGGGTTATAGAGTACCGCCATGTCTAAGCGACCCGCGCGCAAACTCTCGACCATCAATACCGAAAATCCTTCTGTCAAAGACAGCTTGGCTTGTGCAAGCTGCTCACGGACAGACAAAGTCAGCGCAACTGTGATGAGCTTGGATAGGCTGGGCGGTAGTCCAATTGACACACGTCCCGAGAGCGCTCCGCGGACCGAGCCTAGTTCTTCTTTGGCTACTTCAATTTGATGCAAGATACCGCGTCCATGTTCCAGTAACACCAGTCCAGCTTCTGTGACTGTGACGCCCCGTCCATTTCGCAGGAGCAAATTTTGGTGCAATGTCACTTCTAGCTGCCGCACGTGCCGGCTCAACAAGGGCTGCGCGATGCCGAGTGCTGACGCTGCCTTGGTGAAGCTGCCCAGCTCGGCTACGGTGACAAAGGCTTCGATTTGTTTGAGGTCCATATATAGCTTGAAAACGAATATCGAATTATCTGATATTCAAATTAAGCATATCAGCTAGTCCCCGTCTTATCTCGCTAAACGCCTGTAAATACCTAAAAATACAGCCCATGCAAACGCCTATCCCTTGCCTCTTTATGCGCGGTGGAACCTCTAAAGGTCCGTTTTTCAAAGAATCTGATTTACCAGCCGACAAAGCAACACGGGATCGTGTTTTGTTGTCTGTGATGGGTTCACCTGACAAGCGCCAGATCGATGGCTTAGGTGGTGCGCATCCACTCACCAGCAAAGTGGCGATCGTGCGCAAGAGCAACAAGCCCGGTGTGGATATCGATTTCTTATTTGCCCAGTTGCAACCCGACAAAGACACGGTCGACACTACGCCCAATTGCGGCAATATGTTGGCGGGCGTTGTGCCATTTGCGCTTGAAACCGGTTTGGTGCAGGCTCAAGGAGACACCAGCACCTTTCGCGTCTTGACACTCAATACCGATATGGCCTGCGACATCACGGTGCAAACGCCTGTGGCATGCGATGCAAACGTGGGGGCTTCAAACAAGGAAAGTGACGCAGCCACGCGTTACGTTGAATATGCTGGCGACGCCCGCATAGATGGCGCGCCAGGAAGTTCAGCGCCTATCACCATCAACTTCCTTGACACCGCTGGTTCTGTCTGTGCTTCGTTGCTACCTACGGGACAAGTGAAGGACACCATCACAGTGACAGGAGAAGGCTTTGCACCATTCACGCTGGATGTCACTTGCATAGACAACGGAATGCCTTTGGTCATCTTCAAAGCCAGCGATCTAGGTCGCACGGGCTATGAGTCCGTCGCAGAACTCAATGCGGACGACGACCTTAAAAAACGCATCGAGGCGCTGCGTTTACAAATTTCCCTGAAGATGGGACTCGGCGATGTCGCGCAAAAAAACTATCCCAAGATGACATTGATTGCACCGCCCAGAGACGGCGGCTCTATCACCACGCGTTCCTTCATTCCCCATGTATGCCACGACGCTATCGGTGTGTTGGCGGCGGTCACGGTGGGAACTGCCTGTGTGTTGAAAGGTTCTGTCTGTGACGGCGTTGCCGTCATGCAACCGGGTGTCACACAGCACGTATCGGTAGAACACCCCACAGGCGAGTTCAGCGTGGCTTTAGAGACCGATCCGAATAACCCACAAAACGTGACCAAAGCCGCTTTGCTTCGCACAGCCAGATTGCTGATGCGTGGTGAAGTGATGATTCCACAAGCGGTGTGGGATGGACATTAATTTTTTCAACATTCAAAACTAGACACTACTTATGAGCCAATCTAAACCCCTCATCATCGACGTCCACGGTCACTACACCACAGCCCCCAAGGCGCTAGAAGACTGGCGTAACCGCCAAATCGCAGGCATCAAAGACCCCGCAATGATGCCCAAAGCCAGTGAACTCAAAATCAGCGACGACGAACTGCGCGAAACCATCGAGACCAACCAGCTCGCCAAAATGAAAGAGCGCGGTTCTGACATCACCATCTTTAGCCCGCGCGCCAGTTTTATGGCGCACCACATTGGCGACTTTCAGGTGTCCTCCACTTGGGCGGCAATTTGTAATGAGTTGTGCTATCGCGTGGCACAACTTTTCCCTGATAACTTTGTGCCCGCCGCCATGCTGCCCCAATCACCTGGCGTGGACCCAGCCACCTGCATTCCTGAATTGGAAAAATGTGTCAAAGAGTATGGCAACGTCGGTATCAACCTCAACCCTGATCCATCGGGCGGTCACTGGACTTCACCACCCTTGAGCGATAAATCGTGGTATCCCATTTACGAAAAAATGGTGGAGTACGACATCCCCGCCATGGTGCACGTCTCCACCAGCTGCAACGCATGCTTTCACACAACGGGCGCACATTATTTGAACGCGGATACCACTGCTTTTATGCAGTGTTTAACCAGTGATTTATTCAAAGACTTTCCGACCTTGAAGTTCCTCATTCCTCACGGCGGTGGCGCAGTGCCTTACCACTGGGGTCGTTTCAGAGGCTTAGCGCAAGAGTTGAAAAAGCCTTTGTTACAAGACCATTTACTCAACAACATTTACTTTGATACCTGCGTGTACCACCAACCCGGTATTGATTTATTAACACGTGTCATCCCTGTTAAAAATATTTTGTTTGCTTCAGAGATGATTGGCGCTGTACGCGGCATAGACCCTGAAACAGGCCATTACTACGACGACACCAAGCGCTATATTGAATCGACTGTCAACCTCAATGCAGAGCAGCGTTATGCGGTGTACGAGGGCAATGCCCGTCGCGTCTTTAGCCGACTCGATACACAACTCAAAGCCAAAGGCTTGTAATTCAATCCGATTATTTTCAAAAGGAATTTCCCCATGACCGAATTAGGAATCGTCAAACGCAACATCGTGCGTGCAGACGCTGCTGCGGTGCAGAAGCTTGGTAAGTTTGGTGTTGCCACCGTGCACGAGGCTATGGGCCGTGTGGGGTTGATGCAGCCCTATATGCGTCCTATCTACAGCGGTGTTTTGGTGTCTGGTACTGCGGTTACTGTTCTTTTACATCCTGGTGACAACTGGATGATGCATGTGGTGGCCGAGCAAATTCAACCAGGCGACATCGTGGTCGCGGCGATCACTGCAGACAACTGCGACGGATTCTTTGGTGACTTATTGGCAACGTCTTTTATGGCGCGTGGCGCCAAGGCTTTGATCATCGACGCAGGTGTGCGCGATGTACGTGAACTCACTTCCATGGGGTTCCCTGTGTGGAGCAAAGGTATCAGTGCCAAGGGCACGATCAAAGCGACGATTGGTTCTGTGAATATTCCGGTGGTGTGTGCCGGTGTCAATGTGGAGCCAGGCGACGCAGTGATTGCCGACGATGACGGCGTAGTGGTGGTGCCAGCCGTATGGGCGCAAAAAGTGGCCGATGCGGCTGAGGCCAGAGAAGCCAACGAAGGCGAGAAGCGCGCCAAATTGGCCGCTGGTGTTTTGGGCCTTGACATGTACAAGATGCGCGAACCGCTTGAAAAAGCGGGTTTGCGCTATGTCGATTAACAGCATGCGGCTGATTCAACGTATCTGTGCTGTTGCACTAAGCAGCAGCCTATTAGTTGGCGCTTTGTTGGTCAGCGGATGCGCGTCTTTCAATGCAACAAGCGCCAGTGTTCCTAGCCTTACACCGCAGATTAAAAACACCTTGGCACCAACAGGTGTCTTACGGGTGGGTGTCTACCTAGGGAGTCCAACTTCTTTAGTGCGGGTGTTGCCTAGTGGAGAGTCTTTTGGTATTGCCTTAGAGCTTGGAAAAGCTTTGGGTCAGCAATTGGGTGTGCCGGTTCAAGTGATCGAATTTCCTCGTGTAGCGGAAGTTATTGCGGCCATCAAAGACGAGAAAGTCGATGTGACTTTCACCAACGCTACTGCTGCGAGAGCCAAAGAAATTGATTTCACAGCCCCTTTGGTGCAATTGGAACTGGGCGTTTTAGTTCCCATCCATTCATCGATTCGAAATTTTGGTGACGTGGATAAACAAGGCGTTCGGCTGGGTGTGAGCCAAGGCAGTTCTTCCCAATCGGTTTTAGCGCAACGCCTCCAGCAAACAACGATCGTCCCGGTTCCCTCTTTAGAAGTGGCGGCGAGCAAATTACAAAGCAATGAACTGGATGCTTTTGCAACCAACAAGGGCATCTTGTTCGAACTCAATGAAAAGCTCTCAGGCTTTCAAGTATTGCAAGACCGATGGGGTCTGGAAAATCTTGCTATCGCTATTCCGAAAGGACGGCAAGACGCATTGCCGTTCCTCACTGTTTTCGCCCAAAAGGTCCGTGAAAATGGCCAATTGGATCTCATGATCAAACGCGCAGGTCTGCGCGGAATGACGTCGCAACTTATTACTGAATAGGGATCACCATGACTTTCTTAAAGCGGTTCACAACATGGGTTGGTTTTGCACTCTGTGTTGGCGGCGTTTTCGCACAAAGCTATCCCAACAAACCCATCAAAGTCATCGTGGGTTACGCCGCTGGTGGAGCAGTCGACGTGGTGGCGCGCACCATCGGACAAAGTATTTCTGGTCCTCTTGGGCAACCTGTTGTCATCGAAAATAAACCGGGCGCAGGAACCAATATCGCTGTCAAAGCCACCATCACGGCAGAGCCCGATGGTTACACCCTCATGATGGCAGCCAACGCATTGGCGGCGAATATGTCGCTCTACCAACCTGCACCATTTGATGCAGAGCGCGATTTGGTCGCCGTGTCTTT
>CANBZB010000053.1 GCA_947373745.1 Burkholderiales bacterium
AGGCCTTTGTCGTCGTATTTGATTTTGTCTAGCCAGTGCATGAGGGAATGTTAATGGCTTTGAGATTTCAGTAATGAAATCGCAATTGAGCGATATGCAGTTGACCACCATCAATCCGGTAGACCATGCGATGCTCATCTGTAATGCGCCGCGACCAATAACCAGCAAGCGCATGTTTTAAAGGCTCGGGCTTTCCCACACCGTCATAGGGGTCACGCTTGGTGGCTTCTATCAAATTGTTAATCCTGCCGACCAGTTTTCGGTCTTGTTTTTGCCAATACAGGTAATCCTCCCAAGCCTCATCAGCAAACACTAATTTCACTTGATTAACTCACGTTGTACACCCTTACCCGCATTGAGCTGTGCGACAGCAGAGATCAATCGCCTAGCGTTGTTAGGAGTTCGCAAAAGGTAAGCCGTTTCTTCCAATGCTTTGTAATCTTCGAGCGAAAGCATCACTACCGACTGATCGCCGTTGCGCGTAATGATCATGGGTTCATGGTCTTCGCATACGCGGTTCATAACACCCGCAAGATTGGCTCGGGCTGTGCTGTATGTCATAGCGTCCATGCTTACTCCCTAAAAGATTTATATGTACATATTATTGTACAAGTATTGTTTGTTTTCAAAATTGCGTTGTAGTAGACAAAACAACCAATCTCCAAATTAGATTGACGACCTCTCTTGATCAACCCATAACCGCACAGAACCCCTCTCCCACTGACGCGAAGCGAAGTTAACTAAGTGCTCTGGAACTGCATCACCGTTGAGCACCAAACGATTCAACATGATGGCTAAATCGACATCTGCTATGCACCACTCTTTTCCGCATACATAAGGGCCGCCATGCGACAGCAGCTCAGATGCTCCTGCAAATAATTTTTGCGCTGCACTTTGAGCTTTAGCAGAAAGTGGGATTGCAGAAGGCCCATAAAACAACACCAAGGTAGATCGCTCAGAACGAATGGGCATGAAATCACTTCGTAACCACGCCTGAACTTGGCGCGCGCGGGCGCGATTTTTACTTTCTACAGGGTACAACGCCTGTCCAGGATAGGTCTCGTCTAAATACTCAGTAATTGCCGACGACTCAGATAGCGAAAAGTCACCATCTACCAGCGTGGGTACTCGATGGGTAATCGACAACTTGGCAAATAGAGGTGCGCTAGCCGCACCGCTTGCTAAGTCCAGAAGAATGGTTTTAAAAGGCAATTTCTTTTCGTGTAGAGCCACGAAAACAGACATGGCGTAAGGTGAGACATAGTTTGAATCGACGTACAACTCCATCACAAATCCTTGATCAATGGAAAGATAACTAACGGAAAGCTAACAACAGAACGCTGTTGCACAGAAAAAAGAAATAGTAACTTATTTAAATACTATTTATTAAAATAAATTAATAAAATTAATTCTAATGAATTAATTAAATGACGGGACTGCTTCGACATAACAAAACTACTCTCGCCAATAACTCACACCCTAACCGCAATCCCCCGCTCCCGCATCCTCTCCTTAGCCTGCCCCACAGTGAACTCGCCATAATGAAAAATACTAGCGGCGAGCACCGCATCTGCCCCACCTATTTGAATCCCGTCCGCCAAGTGGTCTAGGTTGCCCACACCACCCGAAGCAATCACAGGCACACTCACTGCGTCACTCACGGCACGCGTGAGCTCTAAATCAAAGCCCGCTTTGGTGCCATCACGGTCCATGCTCGTGAGCAAAATTTCGCCAGCACCGTAATCGGCCATTTGGACCGCCCACGCCACGGCATCAAGACCCACGTTTTGGCGTCCGCCGTGGCTAAACACATCCCAGCCTGGGCCCATGGGCAGGCCATTGACACCGATACGTTGTTGTTCTTGCGTGCTGCGACGCTTGGCGTCGATAGCCACCACGATGCACTGGGCACCGTATTTATTAGATGCGTCCCGAATCACTTGCGGGTTGGCAATGGCGGCTGAGTTGAAGCTGGTTTTGTCTGCGCCCGCGTTGAGCAAGCGACGCACGTCGTCGACGGTACGCACACCGCCACCCACCGTCAGCGGAATAAACACCTGCGACGCCACCGCTTCGATGATGTGCAAGATGACATCACGCGCATCGCTGGTGGCGGTGATGTCAAGAAAGGTAAGCTCGTCAGCGCCTTGGTCGTTGTAGCGGGCGGCGATTTCAACAGGGTCGCCAGCGTCACGTAACTCAACGAAGTTCACGCCTTTGACAACGCGACCGCCGGTGACATCCAAGCAAGGGATGATGCGCTTGGCGAGCATCTTTAGCCGACCACGCGCAAACGCTGCCAGCCTTGCCACTCTTCTTGTGGCTCGAGGTGCACGGTCTCAAATACTTGGGCCGCTTCGACGCACAGCATGCGCGCAAAACCATCGTCAGGAAGATCCGGCAGTTCTACGGATTTTTCAGCGCCGGGGTTCCAGACCACGGTATGCGCCCAGCTGGGACTTTGCTCAATTTGTAACAAGCTGCTACCGTCTTGCAAATGCAAGGCGTTGTCCCCTGCGTGGTAGACGCGGTCGAACTCGCCGTCGAAATGCAAGCTTGAGGGGGCAATGGCGTGCACATCTTCTACCGCGTCCCATTCCGGCAATCCGTCTAAACCGCGCAATTCAGTTAGTGCGATATCGTCCACCGCCAAATAGGTATGCAGGGCACCCGTAAATTGCAAGGTGTTTGAATCGTTATTGGTCACTCGCAAAGTGAGGTTGAGTTGGCCGGGTTCAATTTCCACGCGGTATTGCGCTTCAAATTGAAACTCCCAATGCGCCAAGGTATGTGCCTGAGTGGCACAAGAAAAATCTTGAAATGCAATGTCAGGCGATTCCACACGGTCTTGCGCGTCCCATTCCATGGTTCGAACAAAACCATGCCGCGGCAAAGGACCGCGCTGGTTAAATTGGGGAAAACAAATTGGCACGCCGCCACGAATCGGGGTGTGTCCGTCAAACTTGTTGTTAGGGCTTAAGAACAGACGTTCACGGCCTTGTGACACCCATGACAACACCTGCGCACCTTGCAAGGCAATCAGCACGCTATCGCCACAAGCCAAACTCAAGCGGTAGCAGGGCAGGTTTTGGAAATACTCAACCATTGAGCTCATCCGCGCGCGCTTGGGCTTTTTCAAAGTCAAGGTCGCCGCTATAAACCGCGCGTCCGCAAATCACGCCTTCAACGCCTTCGTCTTCTACTTCGCAGAGTTTTTCGATGTCGGCCATATTGGACAAGCCACCCGATGCGATGACGGGAATGCTGAGTGCTTGCGCGAGTTTGACCGTAGCCTCGATGTTGATGCCGCTCAACATTCCGTCGCGCCCAATGTCGGTGTAGATGATGGACTCGACACCGTAGTCTTCGAATTTTTTGCCGAGGTCGATGACTTCGTGACCGGTCAATTTGCTCCAACCGTCTGTTGCGACTTTGCCATCTTTGGCATCTAAGCCCACGATGATGTGGCCGCCAAAAGCCGAGCAAGCGTCTTGCAAAAAGCCAGGACTCTTAACCGCAGCTGTGCCAATGATGACGTAGCGCATGCCAGCGTCGATGTATTTTTCGATGGTGTCCAAGTCGCGGATACCGCCACCGAGTTGCACTGGAATATCGTCACCCACGGCCCGCAGAATTGCTTTGATGGCTGCATTGTTTTGCGGTTTGCCGGCAAAAGCACCATTCAAATCCACCAAGTGCAAACGGCGTGCGCCTTTGGCAACCCAATCGAGCGCCATTTGCGCGGGGTCTTCGCCGAAGGTGGTAGCCTGGTTCATGTCGCCTTGGATGAGGCGCACGCAATGTCCGTCTTTGAGGTCAATGGCTGGGATGAGAAGCATGATGGCAGGTGGAGTTCAAGGGTTCCAGTGGATGAAATTGCGGTACAAGGCCAAGCCGTGCGCCGCGCTCTTTTCGGGGTGAAATTGTGTCGCAAAAATGTTGTCCCTGGCGATGGCGCATGCAAAAAGTCCGCCATAGTCGGTTTCAGCGGCAATATGCACGGCATTTTTAGGTTTGGCGTAGAAGCTATGCACAAAATAAAAGTAACTGTTGCTAGGCACCCCTTCCCACAAAGGATGGGGTTGTGTCGGAACCACTTGGTTCCAACCCATTTGCGGAACTTTGAAGCGACTGCCGTCGGTTTGGGTTCTTCCTGCCAAATCAAATTTGATGACTTCACCGGGAATCAAACCTAGGCCCGGTGTATCTCCCTCAGCGCTGTGGTCTAGCAACATTTGCATGCCTACGCACACGCCAAACAGGGGTTTTTTAGCTGCTGCGTCCAGTACCGCTTCGAGTAATCCAGATGCTTTCAATTCCGACATGCAGTCGGGCATCGCACCTTGTCCAGGTAACACGACGCGGTGGGCATCTCGCACCACCTGTGGGTCGGAGGTGACGATGACCTCTGCATGGTCCACCACCGATGCCGCATGGATCACCGCTTGCGCCACCGAGCGCAAATTGCCCATGCCGTAATCAACCACCGCGATGGTGTTCAAAGAGATCCTTTGGTCGACGGAATGACGCCCGCCGAGCGGGGGTCTGGTGTGAGTGCGGCACGCAAGGCACGTGCAAAGGCTTTGAAAACCGTTTCAGCTTGGTGGTGTGCGTTTTCACCGCGCAAGTTGTCGATGTGCAAGGTCACCAAGGCGTGGTTCACAAAGCCTTGGAAAAACTCGTAAGCCAACTGGCTGTCGAATTCGCCAATCATGCCGGCCTTGAAGGGCACGTGCATGACCAAACCAGGACGGCCTGAAAAATCGACCACGACGCGGCTCAAAGCTTCGTCCAACGGCACATACGCATGGCCATACCGGGTGATACCTTTTTTGTCGCCAATCGCTTTGGCCACGGCTTGGCCCAAAGTGATGCCGACGTCTTCCACCGTATGGTGTCCGTCGATGTGTAAATCGCCTGTGGCGTGGATTTCCAAATCGATCAACCCGTGGCGCGCGATTTGGTCGAGCATGTGGTCAAAAAAACCAATGCCGGTGGACAGTTTGGACACGCCCGTTCCGTCAAGATTGACCTTGACGGTAATTTGGGTCTCGGCCGTTTTACGGCTGACTTCGGCAATGCGAGCGGTCATGGTGGGCTTTCGGTGTTTTATTTCAGTGCCACTGTCAAAGCAGCCAGCAGTTGCTGGTTTTCTTGTGGGGTACCAATGGTCAGACGCAAACAATTGGTCAGCAATGGATGCATTTTAGAAACGTTTTTGACCAAGACTTTTTGCGCCTTGAGTGACTCGAACACACGGGTAGCCGTGTCGGGCCCGCCATCAAAACGCGCCAGCATCATATTGGCATCGCTGGGGAAAGGTGTCACACCAGGCATCGCTTGCAAAGCGAGGGTCAAGGCTGCGCGTTCTTGGCAGACAGTTTTTGCTTGCACGTCAAAAACATCGGCATGCTCCAAAGCGAACAAGGCGCACTCGGCATTGAGCACGCTGACGTTGTAGGGTGGACGCAGTTTGTCGACTTCGTTCAACAAGGCTGTCGGCGCCAACATATAGCCCAAACGTGCGCCAGCTAAACCGAATTTGGAAAGTGTGCGCATCAGCAACACATGCGTATTACTGGCAGGATCGCGGCGAATTTCGTCTAACCAAGTCAAGCTAGAGAAAGGCTGATACGCCTCGTCCATCACCACCAATCCACCATAGGCACGCACTTGGGCAATCAAACGGCGGATCACCTGCGTGTCCCACAAATTCGCTGTCGGATTGTTGGGATAGGCGATGTAAACGATGGCGGGTTCGTGTTGCGCAATCGCAGCAGACATGGCGCGCTCGTCCAACGCAAAGTCTGCCGTCAAGGGCACGCCAACAAAAGGCAGACCTTGCAACTTAGCGCTCATCGCGTACATCACAAAACCGGGTTCTGGCGATAACACTTTGGCGCCGGGCACGGCGCAGACCATCGCTAAGAGAGAGATCAATTCGTCTGAACCGTTACCCAACATCAGGCCATAGCCTTGGGGTAAATCTACGTAGCGCGACAAAGCCGCCCGCAATTCGTCAATGCGTGAACCTGGATAACGGTTGATGGCCAAGGCGCCCAATCGTTTGCCTAATTCGGCTTGTAACTCTGGACTCAAAGAAAACGGGTTTTCCATCGCATCGAGTTTGACCATGCCCTCGGAATGTTGGATCGCATAGGCATGCATCGATTGCACGTCTTGGCGGATGAAACGCAAAGGCGTGGTCATGGCGCATCTTTCTGCATACGCATTTCAGCCGCCCTAGCGTGGGCTTGCAGGCCTTCACCATGCGCCAGTACAGACGCAATTTGGCCGAGGGTTTGTGCGCCCTTGCTGCTGACTTCAATCAGGCTGCTGCGTTTTTGAAAGTCATACACACCCAAAGGCGAGCTGAAACGCGCGGTGCCGCTCGTTGGCAACACATGGTTGGGGCCTGCGCAATAGTCACCCAAACTCTCGCTGGTAAATGCGCCTAAGAAAATCGCGCCTGCATGGCGCAACAAGGGCTCCCAACGGTGCGGGTCTTGGCTAGACACCTCAAGATGTTCAGGTGCGATGCGGTTGCTGATCTCACAAGCCTCTTCCATGCTGCGGGTGTGTATCAACACACCACGGCCATGGAGTGACTTGGCGATGATTTCGCGGCGCGGCATTTGGGGAAGAAGTTTTTCCATTGCGGCCTGCACTTGGTCGATGAAGCCAGCATCAGGGCACAACAACACACTTTGCGCGAGTTCGTCGTGTTCGGCTTGGCTGAACAAATCCATGGCCACCCAGTCGGGGGGTGTTGTGCCATCGGCCAACACCAAAATTTCGCTAGGGCCGGCAATCATGTCGATGCCCACCGTACCAAACACACGGCGCTTGGCAGCAGCTACATAGGCATTGCCAGGGCCGGTGATTTTGTCAACGGCCGGAATAGTTTGTGTGCCATAGGCCAGAGCGGCTACGGCTTGCGCACCACCGATGGTGAACGCACGGCTAACGCCAGCCACATAGGCAGCAGCCAACACCAAAGCGTTTTTTTCGCTTTGCGGCGTAGGCACGACCATGATGATGTCTTGCACACCCGCCACATGCGCAGGAATGGCATTCATCAATACGCTGGATGGATAAGCCGCCTTTCCACCAGGCACATAGATGCCCACGCGGTCGAGTGGCGTGACTTTTTGTCCCAACAAAGTGCCGTCCGCATCGCGGTAAGTCCAGCTCTCGCCACTGGCTTTTTTCTGGGCCTCGTGGTAGCTGCGCACGCGCGCGGATGCAGCTTCTAAGGCAGTGCGTTGCACAGCGGGCAGGCCGTCGAACGCGGCTTTGAGTTCGGCTTGGGTCATCTCCAAAGCGGACATGTCATTAGCTTTCAAACCATCAAAGCGCTCGGTGTATTCCATGACGGCAGCGTCGCCACGCAACTTCACATCCGCCAAGATGTCTGCCACGCGTTGCTCTATTGCCGCATCGGTATCGGCAGACCAATGCAAACGCGCTTTAAAGTCGTCTTCAAAGTTGGGGCTGGCAGTTGAGAGACGAAGCGGCTTAGGCATGTTCAGGCCAATGCCTTTGCAAATGCGTCAATGATGGGGCGGATCTGCGCTTGTTTCATTTTGAGCGAGGCTTGATTTACCACCAAACGTGAGCTGATATCCATGATGCGCTCCACTTCCACCAAGTGGTTGGCTTTGAGGGTATTTCCTGTCGAGACCAAGTCGACGATGGCATCGGCTAAGCCGGTTAAAGGCGCCAATTCCATCGAGCCGTACAACTTCACCATGTCCACATGCACGCCCTTGCTCGCAAAGAAGTCGCGCGCAATCGTGGTGTATTTGGTTGCTACTTTCAAACGTGCGCCTTGCTTGACCTTGCCCACGTAATCGAAGTCTGCGCGCACCGCCACGCTCATGCGGCATTTGGCGATTTTCAAATCGAGGGGTTGGTAAAGGCCAGTGCCACTGCCCGCCCAATCGCCACCGTGCTCGATCAAAGTGTCAAGCCCGGTCACGCCCAAATCGGCACCACCGTATTGCACATAGGTGGGCACATCGGAAGCACGCACCAAGACCACGCGCAGTTGCGCTTGGTTGGTAGGCAAAATTAATTTGCGCGATGTTTCTGGGTCTTCAAGCACTTCTATGCCTGCGGCTCTTAGCAGCGGCAAGGTTTCGTCGAAGATGCGTCCTTTGGAGAGCGCCAAGGTCAGGGTGGCCGTCATTTCACTCTTTCAATATCTGCACCGATCGCGCGCAGTTTGGCTTCCATTTTGTCGTAGCCACGATCGAGATGGTAGATGCGATCTACCAAGGTTTCACCTTGCGCCACCAAGCCTGCCATCACCAGCGAAGCAGATGCACGCAAATCAGTCGCCATAACAGTAGCGCCCGAGAGTTGTTGCACACCTTCGACCATGGCGACTTTGCCTTCGATTTGGATTTTGGCGCCCAAGCGCACCAACTCGTTGACGTGCATGAAGCGGTTTTCAAAAATCGTCTCCGTCACCTTGCACGCGCCTTGGGAGATGGCATTGAGCGTCATGAACTGCGCTTGCATATCGGTAGGAAAACCAGGGTATTCGGTGGTGCGAAAGTTTTGCGCTTTCAAGTGGCCATAGGCAGGCGCTTTGCTATGTACGCGAATGCCTTCAGTTTGCACATCGACCGTGGCGCCTGCATCACGCAATTTGTCAATCACGGCGTCCAAATGGTCGCCACGGGCGTGACGCAAAAACACATCGCCACCGGTTGCGGCGACGGCACACAAAAATGTTCCCGCCTCAATGCGGTCAGCCACTACGCGGTGGCTACAGCCATGCAGTTTTTCAACGCCTTGGATACGAATACGGCTCGTCCCGTGTCCTTCGATCTTGGCGCCCATGGCAATCAGCATTTCGGCCAAGTCTGGAATTTCAGGTTCTTGGGCGGCGTTTTCCAAAATGGTTTCGCCTTCTGCCAAGGCAGCAGCCATCAAAAAGTTTTCGGTGCCAGTCACTGTCACCATGTCGGTGGCGATACGCGCACCATGCAAACGGGTGCGGCCGTCTTTCAAACGCGCCAGCATGTAGCCGTGTTCGACGTCGATGACTGCACCCATAGCTTGCAGACCCTTGATGTGCTGGTCCACAGGACGTGACCCAATCGCACAACCACCAGGCAAAGACACTTTGGCGTGGCCAAAACGCGCAAGCAAAGGGCCGAGCGCCAAGACAGAGGCCCGCATGGTTTTGACCAACTCATATGGCGCTTCAGGATTGGTCAAAGTTCCTGCATTCAAAAGCACACTGCCGTCGTCTTGGCGGTCTGCTGTCACACCCATATTGCGGATGAGTTTGAGCATGGTGGCCACGTCTTGCAAATGCGGCACATTGGCGAGGGTGACGGGTTGGTCGGTCAACAAGGCCGCGCACAGCTCTGGCAATGCCGCATTTTTGGCACCAGAAATCAGCACCTCGCCTTGCAAGGCGTTGCCGCCACGAATCAAAAGCTTGTCCATGGTTATTGACCTGCCTTTTCCGCGTCGCTCATCTTGTCCCACTCAGCAGGGCTGTAGGTGCGCATCGACAAAGCATGGACTTCGTCGGTCATCATGCGGTTACCCAAAGTGGCGTAGACGCGCTGGTGGCGTTGAATCAAACGCTTGCCTTCAAATTCTGCCGAGACCAAGGTGGCATACCAATGGCGGCCGTCTCCTTGGACTTGCAAATGTGCACAGGGAAGTCCTGCGCCGATGAGATCTTGTAGTTCTTGTGCAGTCACCTTAGCCTCGAATCTTGAAACCGATACGCAATAAATACACAGCCACGGCAGAAATGAGTAACAGGCTCACCCCCACTACACCCAAACTCAACCAAGGCGAGACATCGCTTTGGCCAAAGAAGCCATAACGAAAGCCGTCGATCATGTAGAAAAACGGATTGAGGTGGCTGACCCGTTGCCAAAAATCAGGCAAGGAATGGATGGAATAAAACACCCCACTCAAAAACGTCATCGGCATGATGATGAAGTTTTGAAAAGCCGCCATTTGGTCAAATTTCTCAGCCCATAAACCGGCGATCAATCCCAAAGCACCCAGCATGGCCGCACCTGTAAACGCAAAGACCAAAGCCCACAAAGGCTCTTGCGATAACAAAGAAAAATTAAGTACCGACGATTGCCACACAAATAAAGCTGTTGCCAATAACACGCCCGTGCCCACCGCGATGCCGCGCACCACGGCTGACAGGGTGTAAGCAAAAAACCAACTCCAGTGCGAGAGCGGCGTGAGCAATAAAAACACCAAGTTGCCCATGATCTTGCTTTGCACCATGGACGATGAGCTATTGGCAAAGGCGTTTTGCAGCACGCTCATCATCACCAAGCCGGGGATGAGGAAGGCGGTGTAACCCACGCCGTTATAGACCTTCACATGCTCTTCGAGCACATGGCCAAAGATCAGCAAATACAAAACCGCCGTCAGCACAGGTGCGCCCACGGTTTGGAAACCCACCTTCCAAAAGCGCAACACTTCTTTATAAAACAACGCGCGCCAACCGGTCATAGCGTCTCCTGCGCGGTGTTCGCGTGCATCACATCTAAAAATACATCTTCTAAATCGGCTTTGCGAATTTCCACATCTTCTGCATGTAAACCCGCCTCGCGCAATTCGGCTAAGTGGCGTTCAATCTCCAGTGCATCATGCGCTGGCAACTGCACGATGCGGCCAGTCACGCGCGCTTTGGCAGCCAGTGCGGGAGGCAAAGACGCGTCTAATTTGAAACGCAAAACATTGCTAGACGCGGCTTTGAGCAGCTCATCGGTTCTATCGAGCGCTACAACTTTGCCGTTTTTAAGCATGGCGATGCGTTGACAAAGTGCCTCTGCCTCTTCTAGGTAATGGGTAGTTAACAAGACGGTGTGGCCGAGTTTGTTGAGTTTGGCGATAAATTGCCACAAAGTTTGGCGCAACTCCACATCGACACCGGCAGTAGGCTCATCCAAAACAATCACGGGTGGCTTGTGCACCAAAGCCTGTGCCACCAACATACGACGCTTCATACCGCCAGAGAGTTGGCGCATGTTGTGGTTGGCCTTGTCGCTGAGCCCCAGGCTGTCGAGTAATTCATCAATCCACGCATCGTTGTTTTTGACGCCAAAGTAGCCCGACTGAAATCGCAGGGCTTCGCGCACATTGAAAAACGGGTCAAACACCAACTCTTGCGGCACAACCCCGAGCTTTTTGCGCGCCTCAGCGGCTTGGGTGTTGACATTGATGCCTAGAACCGAGACTGTGCCGGAAGTGGCCTTGGCCAATCCAGCCAAGATGCTGATCAGGGTCGTTTTGCCAGCGCCGTTGGGGCCAAGCAATCCGAAAAATTCGCCTTGCTCGATATCAAAGCGCACACCATCGAGCGCCTGAAAAGGCCCTCGGGCGGTTTGAAAAGTTTTGGAAACGGATTGGAAGGAGATGGCTGGCATGGGAAGCCTTATATTTTAAGGCTTTGCCAAGGGCTCGCCTGAATAAACTTAGTGGAGCAGCTCGGTCACACCATAGACCTGCGCCAAGGCGAGTAGGCGTTCAGGCAGGCCAAGCACTTCAAATTCGCCACCGCGCTCTAACACTGCGCGTCGGCACGCCAAAACAACCGCCAAGGCTGAAGAGTCAAAGTGCTGCAAGGCAGACGCATTGAGGGTCACCACCCCACCCGCAGCCATCTGAGACATGGCATCCGTCAAGCTGTCGGCGACGCCCTGGGCTTGGTCTTGCATGATGGTGGCAGGCAAAGTAAAGGTAGGGGCCATAGTGAACATGCTTTATTTGCCTTGGGGCTTGGCTGCATTCGATTTATTGCGATCAGTCAAACTCGCAATCAAACCGTCTACACCTTTGGCATTGATCTCTTGCGCAAACTGGCTGCGGTAGTTGTCGACCAGCCACACACCCATCACATTAAGGTTGTAGATGCGCCAACCTGCGGGCGCATCGGTGGCTTTTTCTACGCGGTAGTCCAATTGAATAGGGTCCCCTTTGCCACGCACTTCGGTGCGCACCACGACTTCTTTGTCATCGGGCGCTGCGCGCACGGGTTTGATGACGATGGTTTGGTCATTGAATTGGCTCAAAGCGCCGGAATAGGTGCGTACCAACAAGGTTTTGAACTCTTCTTGCAAACGCTTTTGCTGCTCGGGCGTGGCTTGACGCCAGCTCGGACCCACAGCAGACGCTGTCATGCGCAAAAAGTTCACGCTTGGCATGACCTTCTGGTCGACCAACACAATGATTTTGTTGATATCGCCCGCAGCCAGCGATTTGTCGGTTTTGATCGCGTCGATCACGTCACCTGACAGACGTTTGATGAAAGCCTCTGGGGTGTCGTCTGCGGCAAAAGCGCTGGTCAGCACGCCCAAAGCCAGCATTGCGCCAGCGATCAGGCGCAACAAGCGATTAGGCATGAAAGATAGGTATTGCATAGTGAATCAAAACAACTCTGGTGGTACGCATCTTCTTGGCAACAGGCCAAAAATGACGAAGACTTAAAAGCGAAGGCGCATCTTAAATGCAAAGCCAATTACTTGGCTGGCGCAGGGTCTGCGGACGGGTCGTCGTTGGTGTCTGCCTCGTCGGGCGGATTGCCGTCATAAATCTGCGAGCGTCGGTATTGCAAATACGCATCGCGGGTGAAGCTGTATTTGTCGATAGAGGCCTCTTCCAACATATTGCCTGACTTGAGCAACTCTGCACGCTTACTCACCAATCTCAAAACAAATACCTGGTTGCGCGTGGGAATATCACTGATGTACTGGCTAGGGCTAACCGCAAAATCCACCGGCAAACTGGCTCCGTCACGCAAAGTGGATGGGCCAAAAAGCGGTAGCACCAAATAGGGTCCATTGGGCACACCCCAATAACCCAAGGTTTGGCCGAAATCTTCTGGGTGGCGCTCTAGCTTGATATATGTAGCAACATCAAATATGCCGTAGATACCAAATACCGTGTTGACTACCACCCTGCCCAAAGACTCCACGGTGTTGAGGGGTTTGAGTTGCAACAAGTTGTTGACCGTTGACCACATGTCGGCCAAGTTGTTGAAGACATTGCGCACGCCAGTTTGAATGAGATTGGGCACGACATTGCGGTAACCCGTAGCGACAGGCTTTAAGACGTTGTCATCGACCGTGTCATTGAAACTTGCCACGCTCCGGTTCATGGACTCCCAAGGATCTTTGGGATTTGCGGTGGGCGCAGAAGCGCAACCGACCAGCACCAAACTGGCGGCTAACGCAATGTGGCTAAGTTGGCGCCTCACTTAGAACCCGATGCCGGCGTTGGTTCAGCCGCTTTGTTATACAAAAACTGACTGATCAGGTTTTCCAACACCACCGCCGATTGGGTCGCTTGAATACGGTCGCCGGCTTGCAAGTTGTCTGCCTCAGAACCCGCCTCGATACCGATGTACTGCTCACCCAACAAACCCGAGGTCAAAATTTTGAGTGAGCTGTCTTTAGGGAATTGGAAACGGTTGTCCAAAGACAAGGTCACCGTGGCTTGAAAAGTTTTGTCGTCAAACGTGACCGAGTCCACACGCCCCACCACCACGCCTGCGCTTTTCACAGCGGCTTGGCGCTTCAAGCCGCCCACATTGTCAAACCGCGCCGTCACGTTGTAGGTGGTTTGGAAATTCATGCTGAGCAAATTGGCCGACTTCAAAGCCAAAAACAAAATCGCCGCAGCACCTAAGAGCACAAACAAACCGACCCAGACATCATTTTTGGAACGTTGCATATCGACCTCGATTCATCAAATACTAAACATCATGGCGGTCAGGACAAAGTCCAAAGCCAACACCGCTAGGGAGGCAACCACCACAGTACGGGTCGTCGCGCGCGACACGCCTTCTGGTGTGGGCTGAGCTTCGTAACCTTGAAGCAAAGCGACGAAGGTAACTGTCACGCCAAACACAATACTTTTCACCACGCCGTTGCCCACATCTTTCCAGACATCGACGCCGCCTTGCATCTGGCTCCAGAAAGCCCCTGCATCGACGCCAATCATTAATACGCCAACCATCCATCCACCGATGATGCCCACCGCGCTAAACACCGCCGCCAGTAAAGGCATGGTGATCACGCCCCCCCAAAAGCGTGGCGCCAATATGCGTTGCACGGGGTCGACTGCCATCAAATCCATGGCGCTCAATTGCTCGCCTGCTTTCATCAAACCGATTTCTGCCGTCAGCGAAGTACCCGCGCGGCCTGCAAACAGCAAAGCGCTCACAACAGGCCCAAGCTCACGCACCAAGCTCAAGGCCACCAACAAACCCAAAGCCTCGGACGAGCCATAGCGTTGCAAGGTGTAGTAGCCCTGCAAGCTCAACACAAAACCCACAAACAAACCCGA
>CANBZB010000054.1 GCA_947373745.1 Burkholderiales bacterium
GTACTTAAGCGCAAAAGCAAAGTCCCGCTCATCATGCGCAGGCACCCCCATCACCGCCCCATCCCCATAAGACATCAAAACATAGTTACCCACCCAAACAGCCACAGACTCACCAGTCAAAGGATGCTTCACAAACAACCCCGTAGGCATCCCCAACTTGTCCTTCACCGCCAACTCAGCTTCAGTGGTGCCTCCCGCCTTGCACTCTTCAATAAAAGCAGCCAATGCAGCATTACCAGAAGCCGCATGCAATGCCAACGGATGCTCAGGCGCCACCGCACAAAACGTGACACCCATGATGGTGTCGGCACGGGTGGTAAAAACATACATGCGCCCATCTTGGATCAACGCCCCCGACGCATCACGGATATCGTGGGTAAAAGCGAAACGCACACCTTCACTCTTGCCAATCCAGTTCTCTTGCATCAAGCGCACTTTGTCTGGCCAACCTGTGAGCGTGGCTTTGTCGTTGCCAACTTGCACATGGTCTAACAACTCTTGTGCGTAATGCGTGATGTTGAGGTAGTAACCTGGGATCTCGCGCTTCTCCACCAAAGCGCCGGTGCGCCATCCGCGGCCATCGATCACTTGTTCATTGGCCAACACGGTTTGATCTTCCGGATCCCAATTCACCACCTGGGTTTTGCGGTAGGCGATGCCTTTCTCTAGCATCTTCAAAAACAACCACTGGTTCCACTTGTAATAAGTGGCGTCGCAGGTAGCAACTTCGCGCGACCAATCGATGGCCAAACCCATCGCCTGCATTTGCTTTTTCATGTAGGCGATGTTTTCGTAAGTCCACTTGGCAGGCGGTACGCCGTTTTTGAGCGCGGCATTTTCAGCAGGCAAACCGAAAGCATCCCAACCCATGGGCATCAAGACGTTGTAGCCCTTCATGCGCAAGTGGCGCGTGAGCATGTCGTTGATGGTGTAGTTGCGCACATGGCCCATATGCAACTTGCCGCTGGGGTAGGGCAACATCGAACAGGCGTAGTACTTTTGCTTGGGGTTGCCGTTTTTGTCCTTGGCGTGCTCGACTACGCGGTAGGCATCGGCTTGGGTCCAGGCGGCTTGCGCGGCGCGCTCGACCTCGGTGTGGTTGTATTTGTCTTGCATGGGGATGGGTCTAAGCCCCTGAGCAGACAGGGGAACTTTGCGATTTTAGGGCTTGCGCTCGGTCACAAAGCCAATCCGGCTCAAGCCCGCTTGCTGGGCCACTCCCATGACCTCGACCACCAGGCCGTAAGGCACTTTGACATCGGCCTGTAACTGCACTTCTGGCAGGGCCTCGGCGCCATCTTGTGAGGCTTGGTTAGGACGCGTGCGCAAGGCATTAGCCAGCGCATTGAGGGCAATTATTTCTTTGTCTAAATAAATATCGCCTTGGGCATTGATAGCGATAGACACCACGTGTTGCGCTACCCCCGTGGGTGCAGACTGCGCCTTAGGCAAATCCAGCTTTAAGGCACTCATCATCAAGGGCGTGGTGATGATGAATATCACCAACAACACCATCATGACATCGACCAAGGGCGTGACATTGATCTCGCTCATCGGCTTTTGCTCCGCCACACGCTCGAAGCGACCGAAAGCCATCAGAGTGCGCGCACGTCGTGCGCAAATCCTTCGAGCTCGTGCTCGAGTCGGTTGATCATGCGGCCCATCACATTGAAAGCCAGCACGGCAGGCAACGCAACGCCTAAGCCCGCAGCCGTCATGATGAGGGACTCACCCACAGGACCCGCCACTTGTTCAATCGAGAGTTGGCCTGCAGTCGCAATACCAGTTAGCGCGTGGTAAATGCCCCATACGGTTCCGAGCAAACCGACAAAGGGGGCCGTTGCGCCTACGGTAGCTAACAAAACTTGCCCCCATTGCAAACGTTGCAACACGCTGTGCAGGGCATCGCGCAACACCCGGGTGCGCTGGGTATGGATGTCACCTTGCGTGCCGAGCGTGTTGGGCATCAATTGCTGCTGGGCTTGGGCCAAAGGCGTGAGCACTGCGTTGCGGTCTACCAACTGCAATGCACGCACAGCCTGCACAACATCGCTAGCCTGCCAAAACACCGCCTTGCCTTGCGCTATGTCTGTGCCTACGCGGCGCAAAAACCAGGTTTTGTAAACAATGACCGTCCAACTTGCAACGGACATGGCCAACAACACCAAGGCCAAAAAAGCACTCAGTGCGTCACTGGCGATATCCGGTGCAAACTGGTTCATCGCAACCCGAGCACATCAAACATGTCGAACAGGCCGGTCTTTTTATCGGCTAAAAAAGCAGCAGCGCGCAAGCTGCCTTGGGCGTAAGTGGCGCGACTCGAAGAGCGGTGTGTGATTTCGATACGCTCACCCGTGCCTGCAAATAAAACGGTGTGGTCACCCACAATGTCGCCGCCACGGATGGTGGCAAAACCAATCGTGTTGGGATCGCGTTCGCCAGTGTGGCCATAGCGTTCGTAGACCGCACATTCACTCAGGTTACGACCCATGGCTTCGGCCATTACTTCGCCCATTTTGAGCGCTGTGCCAGAGGGCGCATCCACTTTATGTCGGTGGTGCGCTTCGATGATTTCAATGTCGTAACCGGTGGGCATCGCCTTGGCCGCCATTTGTAACAACTTGAGGGTGACGTTGACGCCAACGCTCATATTGGGTGCCATCACGATCGCTGTGTGTTTGGCCGCTTCGGCGATATGGGCTTTTTGTGCATCGCTAAAGCCTGTGGTACCAATCACCATCTTCACGCCCATGGCGCGGCACACATCGACGTGCGCCATTGTGCCTTCAGGACGGGTGAAATCGATTAGCACTTGGCTGGTGGCAAGACCTTTGCGGATGTCTGACTCGATCGTGACGCCACTGGCTTGGCCCAAAAAGCCCGTCGCGTCGTTGCCAATTCCGTGGCTAGAAGGAATATCCAGTGCGCCAGCCAGTTGGCACTCAGGTGTGTCGCGCAGTGCCTCGATCAACATATGGCCCATGCGACCACTGGCGCCAGCAACAGCAACTTGGATGGGGTGTGGGGTGTGGGCCATGGTCTTCACAGGTCTTTAAAAATTAACGCGGCGTGCCCTCAAGCGGGGGGTAGCTTGCAGGCGGTGTAGCGGTAGAAGCGTTGGAATTGCTGGTCGCGGCAGGCGATTTAGCAGGCAGCTTTGCCAGCTCTTCAGGGCTAGCTTTGAGTTCGGGCAATTTGGAGGGAGGACGACGGGTATCGAGTTTGGCAGCGAACTCGGCCTCGGTAGGCAGTGGATCGCCGTCTACGCGATCCAGCACATCGCCTTTGAAGTACACGGTGAAACGGCGCAACTGCGGCTCACTGCCTTGGCGTCGGATGGTGAATGCGTAATCCCAGCGTTCTGCATGGAACACACTGGTGACCAAGGGTGTTCCCAAAATATCGCGAACCGCTTGTCTTGGCATGCCCGCGCGAAGTGCTTGCACTTGCTCTTTAGACACAAAATTGCCCTGCACCACCTCAGGCTGGTAAATCTTGACGGGGCTGTACCCACACGACCACAAAGCCAAGACCGCGACGAGCGCTAACGCATTCAAGCTAGTGCGCTTGACATGCGAAAGCTGTGCGATTTTGTGAAGGGAGTGGAACATGGTGGACAAGCCCACAAAGGGTAATTAGCGAAGAAGCGTGATTGTAACGATCACGCCGTGCGTTTAAGCGTCGCCTTGCGACATGGCACGCTGGTGCCGTGCCATAAATTCTTGGTAGGTATCGATGCCGCGCAACTGCAAAATCGTGTTGCGCACTGCGGCCTCCACCAACACCGCAATGTTGCGTCCTGCGACCACTTGCACCACCACTTTGCGCACGGGCACGCCGAGCACATCTTGCGAGAGTGGCTCGTGCGGCAAACGGTCGTAATCGCGCTCCAATGTTTCTTTACGCACCAAATGCACAATGAGTTTCAAACGCATTTTGCGGCGCACCGCGGTCTCGCCAAAGATGGCGCGGATATCGAGCAAGCCAATGCCGCGCACTTCCAACAGGTTTTGCAGCAACTCGGGGCAACGGCCTTCAATGGTGGCTTGGTTGATGCGAAACAAATCGACCACGTCATCGGCGACCAAGCCGTTGCCGCGCGAAATCAATTCCAGGCCGAGCTCGCTTTTGCCCAAGCCCGACTCGCCTGTGATCATGACGCCCAAACCCAAAATATCCATGAATACGCCGTGCATGGAGGATCGATCGGCGAAATGCTTAGAGAGATAGGCGCGCAAGACGTCGATCACAAAGGCGGAAGACTCTGTTGTGGCGAAAAGCGGTATTTGGGCCCGCTCACACATAGAGACCAATTCGCCGGGTGCGGTTTGGCCATCGGCCAACACCAAAACTGGCGGCTCAAGCGTCACGATGCGCGAAATACGACGTAAGCAATCGACACTGGCGCTGTTGGTGAGATAAGAAATTTCACGCTCACCCAAAATTTGTACGCGGTAAGGGTGGATGTAGTTAAGGTAGCCCACCAAGTCAGCACCCGAGCGGGCAGCGCGAACTGCGACTTCATCAAAGCGGCGCTCTGAAGCACCAAGACCCGCCAACCATTGCCAACGTAGCTGGCCGCGGAAGGCCTCAAATAAAACGTCTGCGCTGATCGCGGTGGGTTTCACGCTTGCACCGAATTCCAAGTTGCCACGATGCTGTGCAAAGCACTGGCATCTTGGGTGGTTTTGATTTTTTCGCGCAAGTTGGTGTCGCTCAGCAACTCAGCAATTTCGGAGAGGATTTCCAAATGCTTTTGGGTCGATGCTTCGGGGACGAGCAAAAAGATCAGCAGGCCAACTGGCTGTTCGTCAGGCGCGTCGAACCCAATCGGGTGTGCGAGCTGAAACACGGCGGCCATCGGCGACTTGAGCCCTTTGATGCGGCCGTGCGGTATGGCTACGCCATGCCCCAAACCCGTAGACCCCAGTCGCTCCCGCGCAAAAAGGCTGTCTGCTACCAAGGCACGGCTTAAACCGTGGAGTTCTTCAAATAACAAGCCAGCCTCTTCAAAGGCACGTTTTTTACTGGTGACCTCTACTTGCACAAGGACTTGCGCGGGAGGAAGTATGGCGGCTAGGCGATTCATAGTTGGTGGCAGATTATGCACCCGTAGAAACCCTTGTCAAAAATAACAAAACCGCCTGAAAAGGCGGTTCTGTAAAGCATTAAAAAAACCCGTGGCTACATCAAACGCTTGGGACTTTCGTGGTGGTGGTTGCGAATACGGTCTTTATGTTTCACCACCTGTCGGTCTAATTTATCTACCAGGTCGTCGACTGCGGCATAGAGATCTTGGTGCGCGCTCTCCGCGAACATATCGTTGCCTTTGACGTGGATGTTGCATTCAGCTCTTTGGCGACCTTCTTTTTCGGTTTGGTTCTCGATGCTCAACAGCACCTTGACATCCACCACTTGGTCGAAATGACGCGTTATTCGGTCTAGCTTGTCGGTCACATAACTACGCAATGCGGGGGTGACTTCAAGATGGTGACCGCTGATCGTTAAATTCATAAGAAAACCTCCTTTTGTGATGGGCAGTTTCACTATGCGCTTACTACGGAAAAAAGGCAATGGGATGAAATCAAATACTGTGTGGTTTTTTATCCCCATAAACCCCTAGTCTTGCCCCATCGCGGTGCCATAATCTGCCCCGACTAAGGGATCGCCATGCTCAATATCTTTTCGCTGGCCAACGGACGACTTTTCCAAGAAGAAATCGAATCGTTGGAGGAGCTCTCAAAATTCCAGCCCATTTGGGTGGACCTCGAATCGCCGACCCCTGAAGAAAAGCGCTGGGTCAAGCAGTACTACGGCTTACAGATCCCCGAAGACGCGATGGACGAGGACATCGAAGAATCGGCCCGCTTCTACGAAGAAGACAACGGCGAATTGCACATCCGTAGCGACTTTTTGATCGCGGACGAAGACGAGCCCCGCACCGTGCGCGTGGCGTTTATCTTGAACCAAAACAACGCTTCCCTCAAAAGCCGTGGCGTGCTGTTTTCTATCCACGACGAGGACGTGCCCGTCTTTCGCCTCTTGCGCATGCGCGCCCGCCGCGCACCTGGACTGATTGAAGACGACAAAGAAGTCTTGCTCAAACTGTTTGATGCTGACGCCGAATATTCCGCCGACACGCTAGAAGGCATTTATGACCAGCTAGAAAAAGCGGGCAAATTGGTCTTGTCTGAAAACGTGACAGACGTGTTGGCCGGTGAAGTACTGGCCGCCATCGCCCGCCAAGAAGATTTGAACGGGCGCATACGCCGCAATGTGATGGACACCCGCCGCGCGGTGAGTTTCATGATGCGCTCACGCATGCTCAACGCAGAGCAGTTCGAAGAAGCACGACAAATCTTGCGCGACATCGAGTCGCTGGATAACCACACTGCATTTTTGTTCGACAAGATCAACTTCTTGATGGACGCGACGGTTGGTTTCATCAACATCAACCAAAACAAGATCATCAAGATCTT
This sequence comes from Burkholderiales bacterium, assembly GCA_947373745.1. Taxonomy (GTDB): domain Bacteria; phylum Pseudomonadota; class Gammaproteobacteria; order Burkholderiales; family Burkholderiaceae_C; genus Limnohabitans. The sequence continues at coordinate 6,480 of CANBZB010000054.1, forward strand.
CTCGGTGGCCAGCGTCGCCTTGCTGCCGCCTACATTGATTGCGAGCATTTACGGCATGAACTTTCAGTACATGCCTGAACTCAATCAGACTTGGGGCTACCCTTTTGCCATTCTTTTAATGATTGGTAGCGCGGTCATTCCTATGTGGTACTTCCGCAAGCGGGGTTGGTTGAAGTAGGCAATTAAGCCAGCAACTCTCACCGAAAGTTGTCTGGCGAAATACAAGCGCTTACTCCACTGCCTTCACCATATCCTCAACCACCTTCTTAGCATCACCAAACACCATCATGGTTTTGTCCATGTAGAAGAGTTCGTTATCTAAGCCCGCGTAACCCGCAGCCATAGAGCGCTTGTTGACGATGATGGTTTTAGCTTTGTAGGCTTCCAAAATCGGCATGCCGTAAATAGGCGAGCCTTTGATCATCGCAGCGGGGTTGACCACGTCGTTGGCGCCCAAGATGATGGCGACGTCGACTTGTCCGAATTCGCCGTTGATGTCTTCCATCTCGAACACTTGGTCGTAAGGCACTTCGGCCTCCGCCAACAGCACGTTCATGTGGCCTGGCATACGACCCGCCACAGGGTGGATCGCGTATTTCACGCTGATGCCTTTGTGCATCAACTTCTCTGCCAATTCGTTCACAGCATGCTGGGCACGCGCCACAGCCAAGCCGTAACCAGGGACGATCACGACGCTCTCGGCATTGGCCAAGATGTAAGCCGCGTCATCGGCGCTACCGCTCTTGACAGGGCGTTGCTCTTGCGCACCAGCAACTGCAGAACCGGTCTCGGCACCAAAGCCGCCCAAGATCACGCTGAAGAAGGAGCGGTTCATCGCCTTACACATGATGTAACTCAGAATCGCGCCCGAGCTACCCACCAAAGAACCGGCAATGATCAACATGCTGTTGTTCAACGAGAAGCCAATGCCCGCAGCGGCCCAGCCCGAGTAGCTGTTGAGCATAGACACGACCACAGGCATATCAGCACCGCCAATCGGGATGATGATCAACACGCCCATGACAAACGACAAGAACAACATGGCCAAAAAGGCGGTCCAGTTCTCAGTCGCAACAAACATCAAACCCAACCCGATCGTTGCCAAACCCAACACCAAATTGAGCATGTGCTGACCCGCAAAGCTCACCGGCGCGCCTTGGAACAAGCGGAATTTGTATTTGCCTGAAAGCTTGCCGAATGCAATCACCGAACCGCTGAAGGTGATCGCACCAATCGCTGCGCCTAAGAACAATTCCAAACGGTTGCCAGTTGGAATAGGGAAGCGGCGCATCATCTCGGTAATCACCAAGCCTGCGGAGGTTTGCATGCCAGAAGCGATTTCTTCGGGGGGCGGTGTGATGCCAAAGGCCCATGGCTCAGCGACTGCCGCAACGCCAATGAACACAGCGGCCAAACCAATCATGCTGTGCATGAAAGCGACCAGCTCAGGCATCTTGGTCATCTCGACGCGTTGCGCCATGACCGTTCCCGCGCCACCGCCAATCACCAAGCCTGCCAAAACCCAGCCCATGCCCATGGCAGAGCCAGAGAGCTTGAGGATGAGCGCCGCCGTGGTGATCACGGCGATGGTCATTCCCAGCATGCCAAAAATATTGCCACGGATCGACGTGGTGGGATGGCTCAAGCCCTTCAAGGCTTGGATAAAACAAATGCTCGCCACCAAATACAGCAGCGTCACCAAATTCATCGTCACGAAATCCATATTCATGCTTTGTCTCCTTGGGGAGCTTTAGCAGGTTTGTCTTTTTTCTTGAACATCTCGAGCATGCGTCGTGTGACCATGAAGCCACCAAACACATTGACAGCGGCCAAGGCCACGGCCAACACGCCCATGGTTTTACCCAAGGTGGTGGTGGTCATCGCGGCGGCCAACATGGCACCAACGATCACGATGGCGGAGATGGCATTGGTCACCGCCATCAAAGGCGTGTGCAATGCAGGTGTCACAGTCCAGACCACGTGGTAACCCACGTAGATGGCCAACACAAAAATAATCAGGTTTACAAGGGTAGGAGAGACGGCGTCCATGGTGTGTAGTTCCTCAAATTCATTTCTTGACGACCGCGCCATCGCGGGTCATCAAACAAGCGGCGACGATGTCGTCTTCCATATCGATATGCAGCGCACCTTCTTTGTTGATGATGAGCTTTAAAAAGTCCAGCACGTTGCGAGCGTACAAGGCGCTGGAGTCAGCGGCTACCAAAGCAGGTAAGTTGGTTTCTCCCACCAAGGTGACGCCATGTTTGATCACGGTTTTGCCAGCCTCTGTCAGTGGGCAGTTGCCGCCTACGCCGTCTGGGCCTTTGCCAGCAGCGATATCGATGATGACCGAGCCAGGTTTCATGGCTTTGACCATGTCTTCACTCACCAAGACGGGTGCAGCACGTCCAGGGATCAAAGCAGTGGTGATCACCAAGTCCGCCTGCGCAACACGCTTGGCGACTTCGACTTTTTGGCGGTCTAGCCAACTCGCGGGCATGGGGCGGGCATAGCCGCCCACGCCTTCAGCGGCTTCTTTTTCTTCGGCGGTTTCAAATGGCACGTCGATGAATTTGGCGCCGAGTGACTCAACTTGTTCTTTCACGCTGGGGCGCACGTCGGTCGCTTCAATCACGGCACCCAAACGTTTGGCAGTGGCGATGGCTTGCAAGCCTGCGACGCCAACGCCCAAGATCACGACGCGGGCGGCTTTCACCGTACCGGCAGCGGTCATCAACATGGGCACGAAGCGTTGGTATTTGTCTGCGGCCAGCATCACGGCTTTGTAGCCTGCAATGTTGGCTTGCGAAGACAACACGTCCATGCTCTGCGCGCGCGTGGTGCGGGGAGCGGCTTCGAGGGCGAAGCTGGTAGCGCCAGCACTGGCTAAGCGTTGCAAGCCCTCTGCGTTGAAGGGCTCTAGCATGCCCACCACTGAACTGCCACTTTTTATAGAAGACGCTTCGTTAGCTTGCGGGCCACGAACCTTTAACACCAAGTCGCTGGCCCATGCGCTGGCTGCATCTGTAACTTGCACACCAACCGCCGCGTAGGCGTCATCGGTCACGCTGGCTGCAACGCCTGCGCCACTTTGGACACGGATGCTGTGGCCTTGTGCGATGAGTTTTTTGGCCGTTTCGGGCGTAATAGCCACACGGGTTTCTCCGGCCGTTGTCTCGGCTGGCACGCCAATCAGCATGGGGTTCTCCTAGGGAAAGGGTTATTTAAGTCAGTAATCTTAAAGGTTACACCAGTTTGGTGCCCGCGCCGGCTGGGCTAACCCGCAAGATAATCGGACTATGCAAACCCAAAATACTATCCGATGAGCCATAAAACACGCGTCGTGGTGGGCTTGAGCGGCGGCGTCGACTCTGCGGTGAGTGCCTACCTGCTCAAGGAGCAGGGCTTCGAGGTCATCGGTGTTTTCATGAAAAACTGGGAAGACGATGACGACAGCGAATACTGCGCGTCCAACATCGACTTCCTTGACGCCGCCTCTGTCGCCGATGTGCTCGGCATTGAAATTGAACACGTCAATTTCGCCGCGGAATACAAAGACCGCGTGTTTGCTGAGTTTTTACGCGAGTACCAAGGGGGCAGAACGCCCAACCCCGACATTTTGTGCAACGCTGAAATCAAGTTCAAGGCCTTCCTTGACCACGCCATGCGGCTAGGCGCAGAAAAAATTGCCACGGGCCACTACGCACGCGTGCGAGAGGTTGACGGGCAGTTTCAATTGCGCAAAGGCTTAGACGCCAGCAAAGACCAAAGCTATTTTCTACACCGCTTGAACCAGGCGCAGTTAGCCAAAACCTTGTTTCCTGTCGGCGAGCTAGAAAAAACCGAAGTGCGCCGTATTGCGGACGCCATCGGTTTGCCCAATGCCAAGAAAAAGGACTCGACGGGTATTTGTTTTATTGGCGAGCGGCCGTTTCGCGAGTTTTTGAATCGCTACATCGCCAACGAGCCCGGCCCCATCAAAAACGAGCGCGGGCAACGCATTGGCGAACATGTGGGCTTGAGCTTCTACACATTGGGGCAACGCCAAGGGCTGGGTATTGGAGGCCTCAAAGCCAAAGGACAGGCGCGCGGTGGTGGCGAACACACGCCTTGGTTTGTGGCCCGCAAAGACCTCGCGACCAATACTTTGTATGTCGTGCAAGGCCATGACCACCCTTGGTTGCTTTCCAGCCAATTGACTGCCGACAACTTGAGTTGGTGCGCTGGCTCAGCGCCGAGCGAAGGCCACTATGGCGCGAAAACGCGTTACCGACAGGCCGATGCGGGTTGTACTTTTGCGACATCCGCAAACATGATGCAACTGTCATTTACAGATCCGCAATGGGCTGTCACCCCTGGCCAGTCGGCAGTTTTGTATGACGGTGACGTGTGTCTAGGGGGCGGCATCATTGCCAGCGCAGAAACTTCTGTGTCTAATCCAAGCGATGGATCAACCCATAGACAAGTTGGCGCGCAAACTTCCTCTAACTAATTGCGCGTAATGGCCAAGCAGGAGAAAACCATATGAGCCGAATTGAAGCCGCTGCGCCCCGCGTTGCTATGGACATGCAAATGGCCAAAATGGCAGAAAAAGCCAAGCAACAGGAAAGGCCAATGAAGGCGAAGGAGGTACCGCCACCTCCGCCTGCCAAGGAAAATGTCAAAGTAGAAACCGCCCCCGCTGTAAATATTTACAACAGCAAGGGAATTGTGGCGAAGCTTTGACACTGAGGCCTACCTATAGACCTCTCGCCTATTTCCAATTCGTAGAACCCGGACAACAATCCTCTGGTCTTGGATGTCGCAGATGATTCGCCAATCACCTACTCGGTATTTCCAATAACTCCCCAAGCGTTGACCCGACAAGGCTTCGCCAATGTCTCTTGGGTTTTCAAGTTGGCTGACCCGTACTCGCAAAAACCCCACTAAACGCGTTTGGATTTGTTTATCTAACTTGCGAAGGTCTTTGAGTGCGTCTGGGTCAAATTCAATTTGCCAAACCAAGCTCGCGCTCCACTTCCTCTAGCGATATGGTTTTACGGTTTTTGCGCGCGCGCGCTTGCGCCAAGTAGAGGTCTTCGAGATCATCTAGATGCTCCAAGATGGCCTCTCTGGCCAACGCAGTTTTGGTCAAGCCTGTTTCTTGGGCAAGAAGACCAAGACGCGCTTCAATGTTTTCTGGCAATCGAATGGCAAGCATGGCGGCTCCTGTTTTGCTATACAAGTATAGCGAGCTTGGCTTTAGAACGGAATATCGTCGTCCATGTCGTCAAAGCCGCCTTTTGCAGGCGCTCTGGCCCCGGCTGAGGCGGGCGCTGCTGACGCTGCCGCAGGCTTAGCCGCTGGCGCACGGCTGTAACCACCCTCTTCGCCGCCGCCGCTTGGAGCACCCATGCCTTCACGTCCGCCCAAGAGCTGTAGTTCGGTAGCGATGATGTCGACGGTGTTTTTTTCTACGCCCGTGGTTTTGTCGGTGTAAGTGCCGTATTTCAGACGACCTTCCACGTAGATAGGACGGCCTTTTTTGACAAATTCACCAGCGATTTCGGCTAAACGGTCATAAAACGTGATCCGATGCCACTGGGTGTCTTCGATCATCTCGCCACTGTTGCGGTCTTTGCGCTTGCTAGATGTGGCCACACTCACGTTGGCTACGGCTTGGCCGCTGGGTAAGTAGCGGACTTCGGGGTCGCGGCCGCAATTGCCGACCAAGATGACTTTGTTCACAGATGCCATGGGATTTTTCCTCCAGAGATAGGTTAATTATGCGTTTTTCGGTTGTGGAACCACCATGGGCCACGCTACCACCAACCAAAGCACCATCAGCAGAGTGCAACTTACAAAAATTCCTTGTGTGCCATACAACTTGGCACCCAGCCCACCCAGCCAGCCGCCAGCAAAAAAGCCCAACGACTGCAAGGTGTTGTAGAGGCCCATCGCAGCACCTCTTGAAGCCACGGGCGCCACCCGCGACGTCAAACTCGGCATCGTCGCCTCCAGCACATTGAAGCCACAAAAGAAGAGAAACAGCATTGCCGCCAACGCATGCAATGACGGGGTAATCGACGCCACCCATAGCAAAGCGAGTTGAACAACGGCGATCATGGCCACTGCCGCCAAGAACGCAGCGCGCAAATAGCCACGCCGCTCCATCGCGAAAACCAGGCCCATCACCACGAACGAGGCCACCACCGCCGGCAAGTAAATCTGCCAATGGTCGTGTTTATCCAAGCCTGCTTGTACCAACATGGCTGGAATAGCCACCCACATCGCCAGTTGCACCGCATGCAAGATGAATACGCCAAAGTTCAAGCGCATCAGGCCGCTGTGGCGCATCACCTCGCTTAAACCGGATCGATCCGACGGCGCTTGGGTGTCTGGCGCATCTGGCACCCACACATGCACCACAGCCATACCGCCCACTGCCAAGATGGCCGTTAGTAAAAACAAACCTGATAAGCCGATCCATCCTGCCAGCCAAGGTGAAAGCACCAGCGACAAGGCAAACATCAAACCAATACTGGCTCCCACCAGCGCCATGGCTTTGGTGCGAACGATGTCACGGGTTAAATCTGCCAGCAATGCCGTCACGGCGGCCGACACGGCGCCAGCACCTTGCAATGCGCGGCCTACCAACAAGCCTTGCATGGAATCAGCACAAGCCGCCCAAACGCTACCCACAGCGAACACCAACAAACCCAAAATAATCACGGGCTTACGTCCAAATTTGTCTGAGGCGATGCCAAACGGGATTTGCAAAATACCTTGTGTCAGCCCATAAATACCCATGGCCAGCCCAATCAAAGCTGGATCATCCCCACCAGGGTATTTGCGCGCTTCCAACGCAAATACCGGCAACACCAAAAACAAGCCCAACATGCGCAGCGCAAAGATAGACGCCAAGGTGGTACTGGCGCGCCGCTCCATGGCGGTCATATTCGCGGGGTCTTCGGGGGTAGAGGGGGATGTCGCAGACAGATTCACAGACCATGATTGTCCCGCATCCATGACACAGACACCGTGGCGCACTATCATGTCAGGTTGCCCATGATTTGATTGACCCGTGAACGCACCCCTTGACGGCCCGTATTTAGGCCAAGCCCTCCACCACCCTTCAGCGATGCGCAACATCAGCATTCGTGGTGCCCGCACGCACAACCTGAAAAACATCGACCTCGATATTCCACGCAACCAGTTGGTCGTGATCACCGGTTTATCGGGCTCGGGCAAATCGAGTTTGGCGTTTGACACCTTGTATGCCGAAGGCCAGCGCCGCTATGTGGAAAGCTTGTCCGCCTATGCGCGCCAGTTCTTAGGCCGGCTCGACAAGCCCGATGTCGACTTGATCGAAGGCTTGTCGCCCGCCATCAGCATCGAGCAAAAAGCCACCAGCCACAACCCACGCTCCACCGTCGGCACGGTGACAGAGATCCACGATTACCTGCGTCTGTTGTTTGCCCGCGCTGGCACGCCCTATTGCCCTGATCACGGCCAAGCCCTGCAAGCGCAAAGCGTGACACAAATGGTGGACGCCGTGATGGCGTTGCCCGAAGACACGAAACTCATGTTGCTCGCCCCCATTGCGCGCGATCGCAAGGGTGAATACAGCGAAACCTTCAACCAATTGCAAGCCCAAGGCTTTGTAAGGTTTCGCATTGGCGGCAAAGTTTTTGAGTACGACGATTTACCGCAACTCAAAAAAACCGAAAAGCACGATATCGATGTGGTGGTCGATCGCGTCAAGATTCGGCATGAAGAAAAATCGGACGAAGCTACATCCATCACTACAAACAACGCCTCATCAAAAGAGCCAAGCATTGGAGATGTGGCTGTCAC
>CANBZB010000055.1 GCA_947373745.1 Burkholderiales bacterium
TTGGCCGCGGCATTCCAGTCTGCGTAGACCTCTTTGGGCACTTCAAACGGCGCGTGGTTCCAGCCAATGGCGGCACGGGTCAATGCGATTTCTTCGGCACCCAAGGGTTCGCCGTGGGCTTTGGCTGTGTCGGCGCGGTTAGGGCTGCCCTTGCCAATGCTGGTTTTGCAGACGATCAAGGTAGGTTTGTCGGCACTCAGTTTGGCGGCGGCAATGGCCTTGCTGACTGCAGCGGCGTCGTGTCCGTCGATGGGCCCAATCACTTGCCAACCGTAGGCTTTGAAGCGCTCAGGGGTGTTGTCGACAAACCAGGGGGCCACTTGGCCATCGATCGAGATGCCGTTGTCGTCATACAACGCGATCAGCTTGTTTAACTTCCAAGCACCCGCCAACGAGCAGGCTTCGTGGCTGATGCCCTCCATCAAACAACCGTCGCCCATAAACACATAAGTATGGTGGTTGACGATGGCATGGCCGTCGCGGTTGAACTGCGCGGCCAGAAGCTTTTCAGACAACGCCATACCTACCGCGTTGGCCAAACCTTGACCGAGTGGGCCGGTGGTGGTTTCAACACCAGGGGTCACACCCACTTCAGGGTGGCCTGCAGTTTTGCTGTGCAACTGGCGGAAGTTCTTTAACTCCTGCATGGGCAAGTTGTAGCCTGTCAAATGCAAGAGCGCGTAAATCAACATCGAGCCATGCCCGTTGGACAGCACAAATCGGTCGCGGTTGCTCCAGTGCGGGTTGCTGGGGTTGTGGTGCAAATGCTCGCCCCACAAAGCGACAGCAATATCGGCCATGCCCATCGGCGCGCCGGGATGTCCTGAGTTGGCTTGTTGAACAGCGTCCATTGCCAAAGCGCGAATTGCGCTGGCCATCCGTGGGTGATTTGCCATGTCAGGGCGTCCTGGGAAAGTAGAAAACCTTAGATTTTAGCGAGCGAGGTCAGATGCCCTCGCTACACTGCGCTCTGTGAATCCCTCGCGCACCTTGCCAGCCACCTCTTCACGTCCCGCCACCGCCATGTTGTTAGCCGCTGGCCGAGGCGAGCGCATGCGCCCTTTGAGCGACCACACACCCAAACCCATGTTGCCCGTCCAAGGCAAACCCTTGATGCAATGGGCGATGGCGTCTATGCAGCGCGCAGGAGTTCAGGATTTGGTGGTCAATACGGCCTGGTTGGGGGAGCAGATACTTAAGCATTTTGGAAGTTGTTTTGATGGCCCCCAACAGGTGACGCCGTCAGAAAATAAGCCGATGCAAATGCACTATTCGCAAGAAGGCGAAGCATTGGAAACTGCGGGCGGCATTATTCGCGCACTTCCTATGTTGGCCGATGTGTTTTGGGTAGCCGCAGGAGATGTCTGGATGCCCGAATTTTCTTTTGCGCGCGAAGCGTATGCAAGCTTTAAAGCGTCCAACCAGCTAGCGCATATTTGGCTCGTCCCCAACCCCGCACACAACCCGCGTGGTGACTTTGGCATTGACTTTGACACCACAGGCCGTGCAGATGGCTTTGCGCAAAGCGCCACCAGTTCTTGCGAAGTGCCGGTGCCAAACCACGGCCTAGCGCTAAACCTTCCAAACAACAGCGCCGCCCCACGCTGGACCTTCAGCACCGTAGCCTTGTACAAACAAGCATTTTTCCAATCTGCTTGGTGTGACATTCCAGCCGGCAACCCAGATGGCGTAAAAGCCCCCTTAGCACCCATGTTGCGCGCCGCTATGGACCATGGCTTGGTCGGTGCAACTTTGTACGAACAAGCATGGAGCGATGTCGGTACACCTGAGAGGTTGGCTGAAATCAACAATGGCACGCTTCGCTGAAAGACGCATTTGAACGCGCGCACCACTACTATCCGTAACATTAAACAAAACACCCATGACCTTAGCCAACGCCACTTTGTACGCTCAACGCCGTAAGCAATTGGCCGCCCATTTGCGTGCAACTTCTGCAACCGCGGTCGCCATCATTCCCACAGCACCAGAACGCGGGCGTAACCGCGATAGCGACTTTCCGTACCGCCACGACAGCTACTTCTATTACCTAAGCGGTTTTACCGAACCCAACGCCTGTTTGGTCATCGATGCCAATGGCCGCACTACCTTGTTTTGCCAGCCCAAAGACTTGGAGCGCGAAATTTGGGACGGCTACCGCTTAGGCCCTGAAGCCGCACCCCAGTCCTTGGGCGTAGACGCAGCCTTGTCCATCAAAGAGTTAGACAGCCAGATGCCCAAATTGCTGGAGAACCAGCAAAGCGTCTGGTACCCGTTTGCGACCCATAAAGGGCTTGAGAGCCAAATCGACGGATGGCTCAACAGCGTGCGCGCCCGCGTGCGCTTTGGTGCGCAATGCCCAGCTGAACAACGTGACCTCTGCGCCCCCCTCGATGAAATGCGTTTAGTCAAAGACCCGCAGGAACAAGACATCATGCGCCGCGCGGCGCACATCAGCGCGCAAGCCCACATCCGCGCCATGCAAACCAGCGCCCGCATGCTGCGTGCTGGAAAAGACACACGCGAGTACCACTTGGAAGCCGAGCTGCTGCACGAATTTAGACAACACGGCTCGCAGTTCCCTGCCTACACCTCCATCGTCGCAGCTGGCGCCAATGCCTGCGTCTTGCATTACCGCGCTGACACCGCGCCATTGCGCGACGGTGACTTGGTGCTGATCGACGCAGGCTGTGAATTAGATGGCTACGCCTCTGACATCACCCGCACCTTCCCCGCCAACGGCGTATTCAGCGGCCCCCAAAAAGACCTCTACAACTTAGTACTTGCCAGCCAAGACGCAGCAGTAGCCGGCACCAAAGCTGGCGCGCGCTTCACCGATCCGCACGACGCCACCGTGCGCGTGCTGTCGCAAGGCTTGTTGGACTTGGGTTTGTTACAAGCTAATAAGCACGGCAGCGTAGACGACGTCATTGAAAAGCGCGCGTACTTTGCTTTCTACATGCACCGCACCAGCCATTGGCTAGGCATGGACGTGCATGACTGCGGTAGCTACATCGAGCCCAGCGAGGCGGGCAACACCAGCACACGACAAGACCCGCTCTCAGGCGAAACCATCACCAACCGCCCAAGCCGTATCCTGCACCCCGGCATGGTCTTGACCCTTGAACCAGGCTTGTATGTGCGGCCTTCGGCAGATGTGCCAGAGAAGTTTTGGAATATGGGTATTCGCATTGAAGACGACGCCATCGTTACTGCTAATGGCTGTGAACTCATATCCCGTGGCGTGCCCGTTATTGCTTCTGAAATTGAAGCGCTTATGCGCGCTTAAAAACAAAAACCTAGCTAGAACTAGTAGCGGGTGCGTGCGTAGGCGACTTTCTGACGCGAAGCGGCTGTAGCAGCCCTAGCGCGTACCCGCTGCTAGTTCTAGCGTACGAGTACAAACAACTATGCAAACGCATATGTATTAGCAACGCAAATAAGAAGCATAAAATCCAAAAATCAAGCCGCGGGCAGTTGCTAGAAACAAGCACCTGCCCGTTGCTATCTTTGGAGAACCCCATGAGCTCAACCCCCTCCCACAACAGCCCCGAAGCCCGCGCCGAATTGCGCCGTGCTGCACTCGAATACCACGAGTTCCCTACGCCCGGCAAAGTTTCGATCCAAGCCACCAAGCAACTCGCCAACCAACACGACCTAGCGTTGGCCTACTCGCCCGGCGTGGCTGCGCCGTGTGAAGAAATTGTTAAAGACCCCGACAACGCTTACAAATACACCAGCAAAGGCAATTTGGTCGCCGTGATTACCAACGGCACCGCCGTCTTGGGTTTGGGTGATATTGGTCCCCTGGCATCCAAACCGGTGATGGAAGGCAAAGGCGTCTTATTCAAAAAATTTGCTGGCATCGACGTTTTCGATTTGGAAATTGCTGAGAAGAACCTCGACAAACTGGTCGACATCATCGCGGCGTTAGAGCCTACGTTTGGCGGCATCAATTTAGAAGACATCAAAGCCCCCGATTGTTTTTACGTTGAGCGCAAATTGCGCGAGCGCATGAAGATTCCGGTTTTTCATGATGACCAACACGGCACCGCCATCGTTGTGGGCGCCGCGATTTTGAATGGCATCAAAGTAGCGGGTAAGGATTTGAAAAAGGTCAAGCTGGTCACCTCCGGCGCAGGTGCTGCAGCGCTTGCTTGTTTGGGCCTGCTTGTCAAAATGGGCGTGCCCAAGAGCAATATTTTTGTGACTGATTTAGCCGGCGTGGTCTATGCGGGCCGCACTGAGCTGATGGACGAAGACAAGATCCAGTTTGTCCAAAAAACTTCTGCCCGCACCTTGGACGATGTGATCGAAGGCGCCGATATTTTTCTGGGCTTGTCCGCCGGCGGTGTACTCAAACCCGCCATGGTGCAGAAGATGGCCAAGCAGCCTTTGATCTTGGCGCTTGCCAATCCCACGCCTGAAATCTTGCCCGAGGAAGTATTGGCCGTGCGTACCGACGCCATCATCGCCACTGGGCGCAGCGATTACCACAACCAAGTGAACAACGTGTTGTGCTTCCCTTACATCTTCCGTGGCGCTTTGGATGCAGGTGCGTCCACCATTACCGACGAGATGGAAATCGCGTCCGTCTATGCGATTGCCGAATTGGCGCAAGCCGAACAAAGTGAAGTAGTGGCCGCTGCCTATGTGGGCGAGAAATTGGTGTTCGGCCCCGAGTATTTAATTCCCAAGCCGTTTGACCCGCGCTTGATGATGAAGATTGCACCCGCCGTGGCCAAAGCCGCCGCAGACAGCGGCGTGGCACGTCGGCCCATTCAAGACATGGAGGCCTACATCGAGAAGCTACAAAGCTTTGTCTACGCCTCTGGTTCCATCATGAAGCCGATTTATGCGGCTGCCAAGTTAGGTGCCAAGAAGCGCGTGTGTTTTGCCGAAGGCGAAGAAGAGCGCGTTTTGCGCGCGGTGCAAATCGTGGTCGACGAAGACTTGGCCAAGCCAACACTGATTGGTCGCCCCGCCATCATTGCGCAGCGCATTGAGAAGTTTGGTTTGCGCTTGCAAGAAGGCAAAGACTACCAAGTGGTCAACGTTGAGCAAGACCACCGCTATCGCGATTTTTGGCAGACTTATTGGCACTTGATGGCGCGCAAGGGCGTGACCCAACAATTAGCCAAGATCGACATGCGTCGCCGCCTCTCATTGATCGGCACCATGATGTTGCACAAAGGCGAAGTCGACGGATTGATTTGCGGCACTTGGAGCACGCCCGATGTGCATTTGAATTACGTCAACCAAGTCATTGGTAACCGCAAAGGCGTGAGTACCTATGCCTGTATGAATGGTTTGTTGTTGCCTGATCGCCAAGTGTTCTTGGTCGATACGCATATCAACTACGACCCGACGGCTGAACAGTTGTGCGAGATCACCATCATGGCGGCTGAAGAGATGCGTCGCTTTGGTTTGTACCCCAAGGCCGCTTTGTTGTCGCACTCTAATTTTGGAACCAGCCAACAGGCTTCGGCGCTCAAAATGCGCGAGACCTTGGCGCTTTTGAAGAAGAAGGCACCTTGGTTAGAGGTGGATGGCGAGATGCATGGAGATGTGGCTTTGGATGGTGCAGAGCGGGCACGACAAATTCCAGATACCACTTTGATTGGCGATGCTAATTTGTTGGTGTTGCCTAATTTGGATGCGGCCAATATTGCTTACAACTTGCTCAAGACGGCGGCTGGCGGCAATATTGCGATTGGGCCAGTGTTGTTGGGTGCTGCCAAGCCGGTGCATATTTTGACGGCCAGTGCTACGGTGCGACGCATTGTGAATATGACTGCGTTGACGGTGGCGGATGCTAGTGCTTTGCGTTAGCGCGCTTGGCGTGCCCAAAAAAGAATTCTTTATGCTTAATTAGACCTTCTTTAGAGGGTCGTTATTCCATTTTGACTTGCTATTTGAGGGGGGTTCACGCACAATCTTGGCTTGTGTTTCGGGTTTACCCGTGAAACTCGTTCCCGAGGTTGTTGCTTTGTAGCAACTTCCATTTTGTCAAGACTCAACCCCTAAAGAATCGGCGATGGACATGCCACTGCGTACCGTTAAAACAAATATTGTTCAATCTATCCGTGCGTTTCGCGTGCAGGATTTACAGCAATCTGCCCAAGTTTTGGGCCACCATTTTTTGTATGCCAATTTGGCCCAAACCCAGAGCAAGCAAGACATTTTGGATTTGATCGCCAAAGAGTTCACTTTCCCAGCCCAAGCCAGCAAGAATTTTGATGCTCTGTATGACGGTATGACCGACCCGCTTTACAAGTCTGGCCCACAGCCTGGATTTTTGGTGGTCTTGGAGCACATCCCTGCCCACGCCAAGTTTGACAAAGAAGCCCGTGAGCAGTTGCTCGATATCTTCCGTGAGGCTTCTGACTACTGGGCAGATCGCAAAGTAGCTTTCCGCTGTTTCTATTCTTTCTCTGTGGCGCGCGCCGCTTCTGCTGAAAAAACCGGTGCTGGTTTTGACGCTGACGGTTTGGCTATTTTGGAAGACGGCGAAAAAATGCCAACGGACAAATTGGTCGACGTGTCTCCTATGGCGCTGCGCATGAGCAGCCCTTTCAATGCAGGCTACTGGCTCACAGCCGCCTAATTGCGCTCAAACAGATAGCGCTTGAACTAGCGCTACATATTCGGCGACAGGTACTTCTTCTGCTCGGCGGTGAACATCAAAGTCACCGCCGAATTTTTTTTCCTCAAGCCATCGACCTAGGGTGTGGCGCAAGAGCTTGCGTCTTTGGCTAAAAGCGACTTGCACCAAAGCCTCTAGTGTTTTGACGTTGAGTTCGGGTGGCTCGGCCAAAGGAAGCATCCGCACGATGGCGCTGTCGACCCGGGGCGGCGGGTCAAATGCGTCTGGCGGCACCAGCAAGACGTTTTCCATCGCGTAGCGCCACTGCAGCATCACGCTAAGGCGGCTGTAGTCGCTGGTACAGGGTTTCGCCACCATCCGGTCGACCACTTCTTTTTGCAGCATGAAATGCTGGTCTTTTATTGCGTTCACGTGGGTCAGCAAGTGAAACAAGATGGGCGTGGAGATGTTGTACGGTAGGTTGCCAACCACGCGTAGTTGGGGTGTTTGCAATGTCTTTGCAAGTGCGGTGAAGTCGACACGCAACACGTCCGATGCAATCACATGGAGTTGCGGGTGGGCTTGTAGGCGAATCACCAAGTCACGGTCAAGTTCTATGACGGTGAGTTTGCCTAAACGTTCCACCAGGGGTTGTGTGAGTGCCGCCAAGCCGGGACCAATCTCCACCATCTGCTCGCCAGCACAGGGCGCAATGGCGGAGACGATTTGTTCGATAACAAAGGTGTCGGTTAAGAAATGCTGACCGAAACGTTTGCGGGCTTGGTGCTTCACGAGTTGGCTTTAGATAGGCGGGTCGCGGTATTCAATATAGGCACGACCGCGAACTTCTTGCGCCCACAATTGGTAGGTCTCGTCGTACTTCTTTTCGCGCAAACTGTTGCGTACCAGATCGCGTAATTCGCGCTCGGTGATCGGGGCTTCACGGCGAGCCAGAACTTGAATCAAGTGCACGCCAAAGCGTGATACCAGTGGATCTGCAATTTGACCGGGTTGTAATTTATTCATCACCTCTTCGAACTCGGGCACAAACATACCCGGCGCGACCCAACCCAAATCGCCGCCACCGGCAGCGCTGGCGTCTTGCGAGTGTTGTAGTGCCAGTTGGGCGAAATCTGCGCGACCCGATTCAATCTGTGTTTTGTAAGTCGCGAGCTGCGCACGCGCAGCAGTTTGGCTGAGTTGACCGCCGGGACGCAACAAAATGTGGCGCGCCCGTGTTTCCGTGATGGTGGCATTGGTGACGGTGCGCTTGCTCATCAACTTCAAAATGTGAAACCCTGCGCCGGATTGCACCAGCGGCGCCACTTCGCCGATGCGCAAAGAAGCAACGGCCTCCACAAACAGACTGGGGTAACGGTCTGCAGGGCGCACACCCATCAATCCGTTGTTTTCTTTTTCTGGTCCTTGCGACACTTCTTTAGCAATCGTGCCAAAGTTGCCGCCACGTTGCACACGCTCAAGCGTCGATTGCGCTTTGGCGCGCAACTCTGCAACGCGCGCATCGCTGCTGTTTTCTGGGACGGCAATAAAAATATGCCCAAGCTCCATCTCTGCTGCAGTCGACACGCTAGCCTTGTCGCGGGACTTGATGGCGTTGTCAATTTCGACGTCAGATATGCGAATACGAGCGGGCACATTGCGTTCTACAAAACGCTGCAGCATGAGTTGGTCATGCAAGTCTTTGCGCGCCTTGTCAAGGCTCGACCCAGAGGCCAGCGTTTTAGCGCGCATAGCTTCGACCGTGATTTGGTTTTGCGCCGCTTGTCGTTGCTCGGCGAGGTCTAGCGCCTCATCGTCGATCACCACGCCCGTATCTTTGGCGTTTTGTAGCAAAGCTTTTTCAGTGATGAGCTTCTCGAGCACATCCCGCAAGGTCACATCGCTTTTCAAAATGGCGCGTCCTTGTTGCGCCGCTTGGATGCGTTGTAACTCAAGGCGGGCATTCACATCGTGGTTGGTGATAGGTACCGAGTCGACCACCGCAACGATGAAATCGCGCGGTGTACTGATGGCAGAGGCAAGTGGGTTGGCCAGACCTGTACCCGTACTGGAACTGGGAGGGTTGATGGGCTTGCTACCAGGGTTGTTGAGTTTGAGTTGCGCCCAGCTCGCAACTGGAACAAACGCAACCAGTGAGGTGGCACAGAGAAGTGCGCGCAGATGGGATAACTTCACACACATAAGCATCATTCGTAATTGCCAAAACGGCTTGGGGTCATCAGAGGTTGGCGCAGATGTTGGTAGCGCGGTACGTTGTTACGGATCGAACCTAAAGCATTCGTACCCACACGTGAGAAACCTACAAACTCTAATTGGAACAGTAATTTTTGGCGGGCTAAATTCTCAGCCACTTGGAAGCGCTCTTTCACCACGCGCCCCAACCAGCATCCACCATCGTATTCGAAGCCAATCACCGACTCGACCATTTGGTTGTTCAAGGTGTCCATGTTCATGCGTGCGACGCTGTACCAGCGCCCCTCGCCCAAACCCCGACCATCCCCGAGTTCTTCGTCTTTCATGCCCCACATATCGTTCAGGGGCCATTGCCAGCCGACGTTGACGAAGCGCGACTGAGGCGTGCCAGTTGTGTCTGTTTGATCGCGGTAAGAGGCGCTGATAACGCGGTACGAGCCCGGTGTGTAACGACCACCAATCGCTTGGCTTAAAAATCGGCTTGAGTCGGGGTTGTATTGAACGGTCGAATCAAGCGCCCATTTACGCGATAGATTGAGTGTTGCACCCGCTAAAACATCACTGAGACCGGCTTGCGCGATCGGTGAGTTGGTGGACTTGTCAATAGGCAAGGTGACGAGTTGGTCTTTGATGCGAAGGCGTTGTGCAATTCCAAATCGCGCACCCTCGGCGCCTGATTTGGGATCAATAAAACGCGAAGTAGCACCTAAAGTCACCATGTTGCTGTCTGCAATACGGTCATATCCACCATAGGTGTTCTCTGTGAAGATGCTGGCAAAGTTGTATGCGTTTGCACCAGAGTCGTAATTAGGCAAGTAGTTTTGTGAGCGATAGGGGCTGTAGACATAGAAGGCACGCGGCTCAAAAGTTTGGGTCCACTCTCTGCCCAATAAGCCACTGGCTCTTTCGAACACCACGCCCGAATCCAGGCTGAAAGTTGGAACGCTAACACTTGCAGATGTCTGGCCGCTGGTGCTGAGCGCATCTTCAAACTGGTAGCTGCGGGTGTTCATGATGAACTTAGGGGTTACATAACCGTAGGGTGTTACAAAAGGTCTGCTGACTTGGGCTTGACCTACGGCGCGCTGGGCGTTGCAGTTGAGGTAGTTGGTCAAACAGTCTTCTTGGCGAACGGTCTCAAACCGACTGAATTGCCCGTCGAGCATGAAATCAAAGCCGCCAATATTGGCGCGCGAATATTTCACGTTCATTTGTGGCGCACGGTCAAAAGGCGGCGAAATATAGTTGCTGGTACTGGCTAAGTCTTGTAGGGTTTGCCACTTTTGCACGGCAAGGTTGGAGGTAAAAAACCCCTTGCCCCAACTCACATTCATATCGTTGGAGAGCAAACGCGTCACGCCCAAACTATTGCTGTTGGTGAAGTCTTTCCAATAGTTGTCATCACTCACGCGGTTAATGTTGTAAGACAAGCCTAATGCGCCACCCGCAAAAGCGGGGTAAGGCATGCCGCTGTGTGAGGTGTTGAAAGCCCAGCGCTGTGTGTCACGCAAACTGTCTTTGGCCATGTAGTCAAACCGCACAACGCCGCTAAAAGGCGGTTGTGGCGTGATGGCTTCTAAATACCGAAACTCAGTTTCAAGGCGCATGCCACGACTGCTCCAATAGGTGGGCGTGAATGTCATGTCGCGGTTAGGCGCCAAATTCCAGTAATAAGGTTGAATCACCTCTAAGCCACCAACAGAGTCAACGCCCACAGAAGGGGGGAGAAGACCGGATTTGCGTTCGTCATTGAGGGCAAAGTCCAGTGCAGGCAGAGGCATCACGGGGACGTTTTTAAACCGCAAACTCGCACCCTCTGCATTGCCCAAGTTGTGGTCGCTGTCAAAAGAAATTTTGTCACCTTTGAAGAACCAGTCGGGTGTCCAGTTAGGACCCGGCTTGCGCTTACAGGTGGTGAACTCGCCTTTTTGCATGACCGAATTGGCGGGGTCGATGAAATCAATGCGCTCGGCCTTGCCGTACATTTTGTTGCGGTTGAGAAAAAACTCAGGTTGTGTGAAAAACCCTTCAAACGCATCTAATTGAATATCGAGTGCCGGACCTTGGTAGCTGTTGCCAGAGTGGTTGATGTAAACGTTACCGCGCGCTTTCGCTAGGTCCAGCACTTGGTCATAGTCAATCTGGTCTGCTTTGAGCAAAATGTCGCCGCGACGCAAAACCACTTGGCCTTCCAGCAAAGTTTGTAAGTCGGTTTGTCCGGAGATCTGGTTGCTTTGCAAATACGTTGGTAGCTCTTTGCGCATGCCGCCATTGATAGTTTCTTGCAACAAACTGCTGGGTTTGAGCACCATAGGGGGCCCCGTCACGTTTGGCGGGGCCGTCACCGTCTGGGCTTGCAGAGAAAGCGCAGAAAGAATGCCGCACAGGAAGGCACCAAAAGCCAACTGCACCACGATGCGCGCGAACAAACGCTTAGTCCAATTAAGAACTAAGTGAATGAACAGGCAGAATTGGCGGTGAAAATCAGACAACAGCAACAACGAAGAACAACCTTTTCAAACCCAACGTCATGAACATTGCGACGCATGAGGCGCAAGTTGGGTCATTTGTAGAATTTAGATTATCCATGAGCACACCTAATAACCCTCAGCAAGTCAAGATTGATTGGCCCAATACGCAACGCGAGGCGCAATTTTCACAATGGCTGGATGTTCAAGCTGCAAACTTTGGGTTGATCACCACCTCGGTACGCCCCGCATCTGCAGATGCCAGTTTTAGGCGTTACTTTCGGGTGGATGGCGTTGCAACCAAGGGCGCGCCCTCTAGTTTCATCATCATGGACGCACCGCCTGACAAAGAAAATTGCGAACCATTTGTGCAAATCGCCAAAATAATGGCAGATGGCGGGCTTTTGGTGCCTCAAATTTTGAACTGGCACGCGCAATACGGTTTTATCTTGTTGGATGATCTTGGCGCGCAGACCATGATGGAAGTCATCGACAAATCAAAGCCACAAGCCAATATTGGCTTGTATCTGCGCGCAGTAGATGCCCTGTTGCAATTGCAACAAAGTCAGCAAGTGCACACCTTACCTCCTTACAACGAAGCTTTGTTGCAACGCGAACTCCATTTGTTTCCAGATTGGTATGTCGCGCAGCATCGCCAACTAGAACTCAGTGATACGCAAAAAAATGCCCTCGATAAAACCTTTGGATTGATCATCGCGCGCAACTTAGCGGCCCCCAAGGTGCTGGTGCACCGCGACTTTATGCCGCGTAATTTGATGGTGCCGCATGATGCCAACGAGTCACGTTTAGGTGTGTTGGATTTTCAAGACGCTGTTTATGGGCCTGTGACATACGACATCGCGAGTTTGATGCGCGACGCTTTTTTAAGCTGGGAAGAAGACTTTGTGTTGGAGATCACCATCCGCTATTGGGAGCGTGCGCGCAAGTTAGGGCTGATGGACTTTGAAGGATGGTCACAAGACTTCGGCGCGTTTTGGCGCGCGGTGGAGTGGATGGGTTTGCAACGCCATCTCAAAGTAGCGGGCATATTTGCGCGACTCACCTTGCGCGACGGCAAGGACAAGTACCTGGCAGATGCCCCGCGCTTTATCCAATACATCAGACATACAGCCAATCGCTACGCAGAACTCACGCCCTTGCTACGTTTGATCGACACCCTAGAAGGCACGCATCCAGAAATGAGCTTGGCCTATCCTCGCCCCTCCTCGCCTTTGGGCGGTAAGGCATGAAGGTAACCAGCTAAATGCCACGCTTTTATTGTGCGCAAGCACTACACACGGGTGCTTCGATTACCTTGCCTGCGACGGCCTCACGCCACGTGCAAGTTTTGCGCATGCAACCTGGACAAACGATCACCCTATTTAACGGAACAGGCGGGGAGTTTGACGCGGTCATTACGCATATGGGCCGGCAAGACGTAGATGTGGTCGTCGGAGCGCGCCACGCGGTTGAACGTGAGGCGCACCATCGAGTGCATTTGGCGGTGGTTGTGCCCGCCAATGACCGCATGGATTGGTTGGTTGAAAAAGCAACCGAGCTGGGTGTGCAACGCATCACACCTTTGATGTCACAACACAGCGTGCTGCGCTTACAAGGTGAGCGTGCTGAAAAAAAACTAGCCCATTGGCAAGCGGTGGCCATAAGTGCCTGTGAGCAATGCGGAAGAAATACGGTGCCGCACATCGATGCACTACAAAACCTATCTACTTGGCTTCAAAGTGAATGGGTCACTGATTTGCAAAAAGCAAATGATTCTCACGGCGCAACCCAAGCGGCTGTTTTGTCTTTGCATCCCACCACGCAAAGCTTAGGCGAATGGACTACAAAATTACAGAGTACTTCGTGGCTATTACTCAATGGCCCAGAAGGTGGTTTAACTGACGACGAAGATGCTTTGGCTAGAGCCAAAGGTTTTGCTGCAGTGAATTTAGGGACGCGCGTGCTGCGTGCAGAAACTGCCGCGCTAGCGGCGCTGGCTTACTTCAATACAAGCACCTAGCCTTCAAACTTAAATACAGCAGTCCCCGCCATCAAATTAGGCAACCACCGTACCTCTTGCCCATCTTGCAAACCAAAAGCATCCAATACATGCAGTTTGTTTTTTTCTGCCAAAGCAGCGAAGTCAGCAAACGTGCCCACACGGATATTGGGTGTGTCGTACCACTCGTAAGGTAATCGTCGTGTTACGGGCATACGCCCTTGCAACACGCTTAAACGATTGGGCCAATGTCCAAAATTAGGAAAGGCCACGATGCCGATGCGACCCACACGTGCCGTTTCGCGCAACATCACTTCTGCGTTGCGTAAATGTTGCAAGGTGTCGATTTGCAAGACAACATCAAATGACTGGTCGCCAAACAAAGTCAAACCTTGGTCGAGATTGAGTTGCAGCACATTGACGCCGCGTTGCACGCAGGCTTGCACATTCGTATCGGCCAACTCAACGCCGTAGCCTGAGCAGCCGCGGTGTTTTTGCAAATGGTCGAGTAATGCGCCATCGCCGCAACCTAAATCGAGCACGCGGCTTCCAACGGGAACCAGCTGCGCTAAAGCATGCAAATTGATGTTGTGCGTCATGCTTTGCCTCCTTGCAGAGGGGCTTCGTGTGCAATGCGTTCAAAGTAGGAGCGCACGACTTGCATATAACGTGGGTCGTCTAACAAGAAGGCGTCGTGTCCGTGTGGGGCATCGATCTCGGCATA
>CANBZB010000056.1 GCA_947373745.1 Burkholderiales bacterium
AGCGAGCACTAGCAGTCTTTTTAGGTGTCGTGTGACCTGTTGAACGTTTGCGACATAGGCACAATCAACGCCCATGCCGCCACCCGCAAAGCCAAAACCTAAAAAAACCTTAGAGCCACAGGCCAAGCAGCCAGCCATCAAACCTTTGACCGCCCCGCAAAAAGCCTTGCGCAAACTGGGCTTGAACCGCGCCATCGATTTGGCCTTGCATTTGCCCTTGCGCTACGAAGACGAAACCCGCATCCTGCGCTTGGCAGACACCCGTGAGAGCGACGTGGCGCAAATCGAAGCCACCGTCACATCATGCGAAGTGGCTTACAAACCAAGAAGGCAATTGCTGGTAGTCGTAGACGATGGTTCCGACACCTGCACTCTGCGGTTTTTCAACTTCTACCCCTCGCAACAAAAAGCGTTAGCAGTAGGCAACCGTCTGCGCTTGCGCGGTGAAGTTCGCGGTGGCTTCATGGGCCGCACCATGATGCATCCGAGCTTTCATGCCGCGGGCGGCGAACTCCCAAACGCGCTCACCCCTGTTTACCCCACTTCAGCAGGATTGCCCCAGTCGTATTTGCGCAAAGCGGTGCACGGTGGCGTGTTGCATGCCACGCGACAAGGTGAATTTGTAGAGACCATTCCCTCGGGATTGGCGCCACCTTCATTAGCGCAAAGCACGACCAAAACCTGGGGGCTCGAGCAGTCCTTGCATTTCCTGCATCACCCCACCCCAGACGTATCGCTGGCGCAATTAGAAGACCGCACCCACCCTGCTTGGCAACGCCTCAAAGCGGAAGAGCTGCTGGCGCAACAACTCTCACAACTGCAATCCAAACGCGAGCGCGCCACTTTGCGTGCGCCAGCACTAGGACTACATAAAAATGGTTTGCAAGAGCTACTCTTAGGCGTTTTGCCGTTCGGCTTAACCAATGCACAAAGACGTGTTGGAGAAGAAATAGCCAACGACATACAACGCCCCATTCCCATGCATCGCTTATTGCAAGGGGACGTCGGATCCGGAAAAACCGTAGTCGCCGCATTGGCTGCAGCCATCGCCATCGACAACGGTTGGCAATGTGCCCTCATGGCCCCCACAGAAATCTTGGCCGAACAACATTTCCGCAAACTCATAGGCTGGCTAGAGCCTTTGCTTACACCATTAGGCAAACGCGTAGCGTGGCTAACCGGCAGCCAAAAGAAAAAAGAGCGAACTGAAATGCTGGTGCTCATAGCCAGTGGCGAAGCTGCATTGGTGGTTGGTACCCATGCAGTCATCCAAGAACAAGTGCAATTTAAAAACTTGGCCTTAGCCATCATCGACGAGCAACATAGGTTCGGCGTAGCACAGCGCTTAGCACTCAGAGAAAAAATGCAATCTGCTACAGAGCCCCACATGCTCATGATGAGCGCCACCCCCATCCCCAGAACGCTAGCCATGAGCTACTACGCCGACCTAGACGTCTCCACCCTAGACGAACTCCCTCCCGGCCGTACCCCCGTAGTCACCAAACTCATCGCAGAAACCCGCCGCGACGAACTCATCGCACGCATCCGGCAACAACTCGAAGAAGGCCGGCAGGTCTACTGGGTCTGCCCCCTCATAGAAGAAAGCGAAGCGCTAGACCTCACCAACGCCACCGAAACCCATGACTTACTTACCGAAGCGTTGAACCCGCTCGGTGCCAAGCCCGTCATGGTCGGCTTGCTCCATTCCCGCATGCCGCCCGCAGAAAAAAAAGCCGTCATGGCGTTGTTCGAAAGTGGCACTATGGGCGTGTTGGTGAGCACCACCGTGATCGAAGTTGGCGTTGATGTTCCTAACGCATCGCTCATGGTCATCGAACACGCGGAGCGATTTGGCCTCTCACAACTCCACCAGCTCAGAGGCCGTGTAGGACGCGGTGCCGCGGCATCCGCCTGCGTGCTGATGTATGCCCCCGGTGAAAGCGGCCGCGTGAGCGAAACAGCGCGGGAACGCTTAAGGGCGATGGTTGAAACCTCGGATGGCTTTGAGATTGCAAGGCGCGACCTTGAAATTCGCGGGCCCGGAGAGTTTTTAGGCGCGCGGCAATCTGGCGCCGCCATGCTGCGCTTTGCCGACTTGGCGGTGGATATAGAACTGTTGGAATGGGCCCGAGAACTAGCCCCCCGCATGCTGGACCAATATCCCGAACTAGCAGAACGCCATGTGCAGCGTTGGTTGGGTGGAAAATCAGACTTCTTGAAAGCTTGACCCCATGACCCTGACCGAACTCAAATACATCGTGGCCGTCGCCCGCGAAAAGCATTTTGGCCGTGCGGCCGATGCATGCTTTGTGTCGCAGCCCACCTTGTCGGTGGCGATCAAAAAACTCGAAGAAGAACTCGACGTCAAGTTGTTCGAGCGCAGCGCCAACGAAGTTGCTGTCACCGATTTGGGCGAAGAAATCGTGCGCCAAGCCCAAAGCGTTTTAGAGCAAGCCGCCAACATCAAAGAAATCGCCAAACGTGGCAAAAACCCATTAGCTGGACCTTTGAAACTCGGTGTCATCTACACCATCGCGCCTTATTTGTTGCCTGACTTGGTACGTAACGTGATTCAAAAATCACCAGAAATGCCGCTGATGTTGCTCGAGAACTTCACTGTCAAGTTGCTGGAGATGTTGCGTACCGGCGAGATCGACTGCGCCATCTTGGCCGAACCTTTTCCAGACGCTGGCTTGGCCACCGCACCTTTGTACGACGAGCCTTTTATGGCGGCCGTCCCCAGCAACCACCCGCTGGCAGCTGAAAAAGAAGTTAGCGCCACCGCTTTGAAAAACGAGACCATGTTGCTCCTTGGAAACGGCCATTGTTTTCGCGACCATGTGTTGGAGGTGTGTCCAGAGTTTGCAAGGTTTTCTTCCAACGCAGCCGGCATCCAAAAAAGCTTCGAAGGATCGTCTCTTGAAACCATTAAACATATGGTGGCCGCGGGCATGGGCGTGACATTGGTCCCTCGATCCAGCGTGCCCAAAGACGCGTTGGACAACCAAACTAAACGTAAGAAAAACGAAGAAACCTATGTGCGGTTTTTGCCCATCACGGACGACGGCGGTGGCGAGCCTCCCAAGCGCCGCGTGGTACTGGCGTGGCGGCGCAGTTTCACCCGTTACGAAGCAATTGCCGCCCTGCGTAACGCTGTCTACGCCTGCGAGTTACCTGGCTTGACGCGTTTATCTTGAGCCTATGGAACCGCGTTGGCGTCTCTACCTAGATTTGATTCGTTGGAATCGACCCGCAGGTTGGTTGCTACTTTTGTGGCCTTCGCTTTCAGGCCTTTGGATCGCAGCGGGTGGTTGGCCGGGTTGGCATTTGCTGTGTGTGTTTGTAGCGGGAACCATTTTGATGCGCAGCGCGGGATGTTGCATCAACGATGTGGCAGACCGCGAGTTCGACAAGCACGTCAAACGCACGGCCCAACGTCCCGTCACGCGAGGGGCCGTGTCAGTTCGCGAAGCTTTGATGCTTGGAGCGGCATTGGCATGGATGGCTTTTGGTTTGGTGCTGACCACCAACCCTGCGGCAGTGGTGTGGTCTTTTGCGGCGCTAGCCGTGACTTTGCTCTACCCCTACGCCAAGCGCGTGGTATCAATGCCGCAAGCAGTTCTCGGTGTAGCGTTTAGCTTTGGCATCCCGATGGCATTTGCTGCGGTTAAAGGTGAAGGGTTGACTTGGCAAGACATCGACTTAAGCACTTTGACCGCGTGCGTGCCTTGGCAAGCATGGGGCTTATTGGCCTTCAACCTGTTTTGGGTTTTGGCCTACGACACCGAATACGCCATGGTCGACCGTGATGACGATTTGCGCATCGGCATGAAAACTTCGGCTATCACTTTAGGCCGCTATGACGTACTCGCTGTGTTGGCGTTTTACGGCGTATTTTTGATTGGGTGGTGCTTGCTGTTGCAAGACCGAGCGCTCGGGTGGCCTTGGGGCTTTGCGCTTGCTGTGGCCGCTGTGCAAGTGGCGTGGCACTTTCATCTCATTAAAAACCGAACCCGAGAGGGGTGTTTCAAGGCATTTCGCTTGAACCACTGGCTTGGCGCCAGTGTGTTTGCGGGTATTGCAGCGGGCTTTGCCCTGATGCCTGCTTAAAAAATGGGGCACCTTTGGGTGGAAAGCGCCATCTCTTAAATGAGCCTTTGCTTATTGCTGCGCCTTGGCATGGCGCGCCTTTTTCTTCTTTAGTTTCTTCTTTTTGCCTTTTTTACTTGCCTTGCCTTGCTCGGGAGCAACGGCTTTGTCTGTGTTGGCTGCCGCAGGGGCTGGTTGAGTTGCAGGCTGTGCAGATGGCTGCGCTGGTGCTGCGGTTTGCGCAGAGGCGCTGACTGACAAAGCAATACAGGCGGTGGCTAGAAGAAGGGAAAGAAGCTTGTGCATGGTTATGTTTTGACTTAAAAAGTAATCCAATGATTGTCGCTCAATCGTTTTTGCCAAACTCGTCCCCCAAGACTTGGGCGCGCGCTTGCGCAGCCCTGATGGCATCTTGAAATAACGCGCCGAGATCGGCTGATTGCATGGCAGTAATGGCTGCGTGGGTGGTTCCTCCTTTGGAGGTGACGCGGTCCCGCAAAACGGAGACTGGTTCTTGCGCACTCTGCGCCAACTGGCTGGCGCCGACAAAAGTGCCGATGGCGAGTTGTTTGGCGTGTTCTGGTGACATTCCCATATCGATAGCAGCTTTTTCCATCGCTTCAATAAAGTAGAAAACATAGGCTGGCCCCGAGCCCGAGACCGCGGTGACTGCGTCTAGTTGCGCTTCTTCGTCGACCCATAAAAATTGCCCCGTACTGGCGACCAACCATTCGACCCAGGCTTTGTCGTTTTCTGTAACGCCAGCCCTAGCAAATAAGCCTGTTTGCCCCAATCCCACCAGTGCAGGCGTGTTGGGCATAGCGCGCACGATGCGTTGTGTTTCCAGCCATTGGGCAAGGCTGTCGCTTCGTATGCCAGCTGCCACGCTCAAATGCAGCGCATCCTTGCAAAATGGCCCTGCTTGTCCCGCCGCTTCACGTAAGTTTTGGGGTTTGACGGCCCAGACGACTAAGTCGGCGCCTTCTAAGGACTTATCAGCTTTGGCTATGGCGCCTACCTTAAATTGAGCGCGTAAGGCGTCGCGTGAAGCTTCAAAAGGCTCCACGACCGTCAATGCTTCAGGCGCAACACCTTGCTTAACCAGTCCGCCAATGATGGCGCTGGCCATATTTCCGCCTCCAATAAAAGCGATGTGCGGGAGCGGGGCCTCTGGGGCAGCTTTTGTGGTGGTGTCGGGCAAGGCGGTCATAGGGGGGTGGTCGATGTACATTGAGAACGACGGGAGGCCATAGGCCTGCTTGGCGCAGGTCGTTCGAAGAAGCTGCGATTGTCTGAGATTTACAACAAGATGTAACGTCGCGGTAAGAATGTTGACGCGCGCCATAAAAACGTGGCATAATCTGCGGCTCCGCTCAAAAAGCGGGGTTATCTGCCCCAAGTTGAAGCGTCGCGAGTGGTTCGTGGCGTGGATGACGGGCCCAAGACTGATCGGTATTTTGAATGTCCTTGTTTTACAGGGGTGGTCAAGAAGCCGGTGCAAGTTGGGAATACAAGAAATGATCCAAACTGAATCTCGGTTAGACGTCGCCGACAACACGGGTGCTAAATCCGTCTTGTGCATCAAGGTGCTTGGCGGCTCCAAGCGTCGCTACGCAAGCGTTGGCGACATTATCAAGGTGAGCATCAAAGAAGCCGCTCCGCGTGGCCGCGTCAAAAAAGGCGAGGTCTATAGCGCTGTGGTGGTGCGTACTGCCAAAGGCATCCGCCGCGGCGATGGCTCGCTCGTTAAATTCGATGGCAACGCAGCCGTGTTGCTCAATGCAAAGTTGGAGCCAATTGGCACCCGCATCTTCGGCCCAGTTACGCGTGAATTGCGTACTGAGAAGTTCATGAAGATCGTGTCTTTGGCTCCTGAAGTTCTGTAAGGACTGGCCCATGAACAAGATTCGTAAAGGCGACCAAGTCATCGTTCTCGCTGGACGTGACAAGGGTAAGCGCGGCGTTGTGTCGCTGCGCAAAGACGACAGCCATTTATTGGTTGAAGGCATCAATCTGGTGAAAAAACACACCAAGCCCAACCCCATGGCGGGTTCGCAGGGTGGCATCGTTGAAAAAACCATGCCGATTCACCAGTCCAACGTGGCAATCTACAACGCCACAACCGGTCGTGCAGACCGCGTGGGCATCAAGGTCCTGGCTGACGGCAGCAAAGTGCGCGTCTTCAAGTCCAGCGGCGAAGAAATTAAGGTGGCATAAACATGGCACGTTTACAACAACACTACCGCGAAAAGCTCGTTCCTGAGTTGACGGCCAAATTTGGCTATAAGTCACCCATGGAAGTGCCGCGTTTAACCAAGATCACGCTAAATATGGGTGTGAGCGAAGCTGTGGCCGATAAAAAGGTCATGGATAGCGCTGTGGGCGACTTGACCAAAATCGCTGGCCAAAAGCCTGTGGTGACCAAGGCCAAGAAAGCGATCGCCGGTTTCAAAATCCGCGAACAACAACCCATTGGTTGCATGGTCACTTTGCGTGGCGTGCAGATGTATGAATTCCTCGACCGCTTTGTGACCATCGCGTTGCCCCGCGTGCGTGACTTCCGTGGTATTTCCGGACGTGCCTTTGACGGCCGCGGTAACTACAACATCGGCGTAAAAGAGCAAATCATTTTCCCTGAGATTGAGTACGACAAAGTCGACGCACTGCGCGGCCTCAACATCAGCATTACCACGACAGCCAAAACAGACGACGAGTGCAAAGCACTGCTCGCTGGCTTTCGTTTCCCGTTCAAGAACTGAGGTGACACGTGGCTAAAGTAGCTTTGATCGAACGCGAACTCAAACGCGACAGACTGGTAGCAAAGTACGCAGCAAAGCATGCGGAACTCAAAGCCATCGCAGGCGACGCAAAACGCAGCGATGAAGAGCGTGCGGCTGCACGTCTCGGCTTGCAAAAACTACCCCGTAATGCAAACCCCACCCGTCAACGCAACCGTTGTGAAATCACCGGTCGCCCACGCGGCACATTCCGCCAATTTGGCCTCGGCCGCGCCAAGATCCGTGAACTTGCTTTCCAAGGCAATATTCCCGGCATCACCAAGGCCAGCTGGTAATCGGGCAGGAGATATTCAATGAGCATGAGTGACCCAATCGCCGATTTGCTGACACGCATTCGCAATGCGCAAATGGTGGCAAAACCTACCGTCATGGTGCCTTCTTCTAAGGTCAAGATTGCCATCGCGCAAGTCTTGAAAGAAGAGGGATACATCGACGGATTCCAAGTCAAACAAGATTCTGGCAAAAGCGAACTTGAGATTTCTCTCAAGTACTACGCTGGCCGTCCAGTGATCGAGCGTATCGAGCGTGTTAGCCGTCCTGGCTTGCGCGTGTACAAAGGCTGCGATGCCATCCCTAGCGTGATGAACGGTTTGGGTGTTGCTATCGTGACGACGCCAAAAGGCGTGATGACAGATCGCAAAGCGCGTGCTACCGGTGTCGGTGGCGAAGTGCTCTGCTACGTCGCTTAACCCCAGCACAAGGAGATATACACATGTCCCGAGTTGGAAAAATGCCAGTCACCGTGCCACAAGGTGTGGACGTGACCATCAATGCATCACACATTAGCGTCAAAGGTACGGGCGGTACGCTGTCTATTGCCGCCAACGCCTTGGTCACCGTTGCTAACAACGCTGGCTCAGTGAGCTTTATCCCTGCCAACGATTCGCGTGAAGCTAACGCGATGAGTGGAACGTTGCGCCAGTTGTTCAACAACATGGTGATCGGCGTGTCCAAGGGTTTCGAGAAGAAGTTGACTTTGGTTGGTGTGGGTTACAAGGCCCAAGCCAGTGGCGCCAAGCTCAACCTGTCGGTTGGCTTCTCACACCCCGTTGACAAGCAAATGCCTGCTGGTATCAAGGTGGAAACACCTGCACCTACCGAGATCATCATCAAAGGTGCTGATCGCCAACGCGTGGGCCAAGTAGCCGCTGAGATTCGTGCGATCCGTCCCCCAGAGCCTTACAAAGGCAAGGGCATCCGTTATTCGGATGAAAAGATCACGATCAAAGAGACTAAGAAGAAATAAGGAGCTGCAATATGTTGACCAAAAAAGAGCAGCGACTGCGCAGAGCGCGTCAAACCCGTATCCGTATCGCCAACCAAGGCGTTGCGCGTTTGACCGTCAGCCGCACCAACCTTCACATCTACGCCAGCGTGATTTCTGGTTGTGGTACCAAAATTATTGCTGCGGCTTCAACCGCAGAAGCAGACGTTCGCAAGTCATTGGGCGCTACTGGCAAAGGCGGCAACGTCAATGCTGCGCAAATCATTGGCAAGCGGATTGCTGAAAAAGCAAAAGCCGCAGGCGTTGAAAAAGTAGCGTTTGACCGTGCTGGCTTCGCCTACCACGGCCGTGTCAAGGCTTTGGCCGACGCAGCCCGCGAAGCAGGCTTGCAGTTCTGATCGAACAAGAATTGGAAAACACACATGGCTAAATTACAGGCAAACACCAAATCCGACGGACCAGAAGACGGTCTGAAGGAAAAAATGATCGCGGTTAACCGCGTCACCAAAGTGGTGAAAGGTGGACGTATTCTCGGCTTCGCCGCGTTGACAGTCGTTGGCGACAACGACGGCCGCGTTGGCATGGGCAAGGGCAAATCGAAAGAAGTGCCAGCTGCCGTGCAAAAGGCGATGGAAGAAGCCCGTCGCAACATGATGAAAGTGTCTTTGAAGAACGGCACGATTCACCACACCGTGCACGGTCGCCACGGCGCCGCAAATGTGATGATGATCCCCGCACCTAAGGGTACCGGCATCATCGCTGGCGGTCCAATGCGCGCAGTGTTCGAAGTGATGGGTATCACCGACATCGTGGCAAAAAGCCATGGCACTTCCAATCCTTACAACATGGTTCGCGCCACGTTGGACGCATTGAAAAATTCCACGACTGCTTCTGAAGTAGCAGCCAAGCGTGGCAAGAACGTCGAAGACATCTTCGCCTGATATCGGAGCATTCGATGAGCACATCTGCACAACAAACCGTCAAAGTCCAATTGGTGCGTAGCCCGATTGGTACCAAAGAATCGCACCGCGCCACTGTTCGTGGCTTGGGTCTGCGCAAACTCAACTCTGTGAGTGAGTTGCAAGACACCCCCGCTGTGCGCGGCATGATCAACAAGATCAGTTACCTGGTCAAAGTCCTCTAAAGGTCCGCTATGGAACTCAATGACATCCAACATGCACCCGGTGCAAAACACGCCAAGCGTCGCGTCGGTCGCGGTATTGGTTCAGGCTTAGGCAAAACTGCCGGCCGTGGCCACAAAGGTCAAAAATCACGTGCTGGCGGATACCACAAAGTTGGTTTCGAAGGCGGTCAAATGCCTTTGCAACGTCGCTTGCCTAAGCGCGGTTTTAAATCTACTACGTTGAAGTACAACGCTGAAGTCACATTGGCAGCGCTCGAGCAACTCGGCGAAGCCGAAGTCAACATCTTGACTTTGAAGACAGCTGGTTTGGTCGCTTCGATTGCAAAAGTAGTCAAGGTCATTAAAACTGGCGAAATCAAAAAAGCAGTCAAGCTCAATGGCATTGGCGCAACTGCTGCTGCCAAAGCCGCTATCGAAGCCGCTGGCGGCTCGGTTAATTAATTCTATTTAGAGACAAGCACGTGGCTACCTCAACAACTGGCAACAACGACAAGTTCGGCGACCTGCGTCGCCGTCTCGTCTTTTTGCTGTTGGCTTTGGTGGTCTATCGTGTTGGCGCGCACATTCCAGTTCCTGGAATCGATCCGAACCAATTGCAACAACTCTTCAAAGGCCAGCAAGGCGGCATTTTGAGTTTATTCAATATGTTCTCTGGCGGTGCTTTGTCACGCTTTACGGTTTTTGCGTTGGGCATCATGCCTTACATCTCTGCGTCCATCATCATGCAATTGCTCACCTATGTGTTGCCATCGCTGGAGCAGTTGAAAAAAGAAGGCGAAGCAGGCCGTCGCAAAATTACCCAATACACACGCTATGGCACCTTAGGTTTGGCCTTGTTCCAATCTATGGGCATCGCCATTGCTTTGGAAGCCTCTGCAGGTTTGGTCAACCAACCCGGTATGGCTTTCCGTTTGACCGCCATGCTCACGCTCACCGCTGGCACTATGTTCTTGATGTGGCTAGGTGAGCAAATCACCGAGCGCGGTTTAGGTAACGGTATTTCTATTCTGATCTTTTCTGGTATTGCTGCAGGCTTACCCGGTTCCATCGGTGGCTTGTTGGAGTTGGTGCGCACAGGTGCTATGAGCATCATTGCGGCAATCCTCATCGTGTTGGTCGTTGCAGGTGTTACATACTTCGTAGTCTTCATCGAGCGTGGTCAACGCAAGATTTTGGTGAATTACGCACGCAGACAAGTCGGCAACAAAGTGTACGGCGGTCAGTCATCTCACTTGCCACTGAAGCTCAACATGGCTGGTGTGATTCCACCCATCTTTGCTTCTTCTATTATTTTGTTACCCGCTACCGTGGTGAGCTGGTTTAGTTCCGGCGACAGCATGCTGTGGCTCAAAGATATTTCTGCCGCCTTGGCACCAGGACAGCCTGTGTATGTGATGTTGTACGCCGCTGCAATTGTTTTCTTCTGCTTTTTCTACACAGCCTTGGTTTTCAATAGCCGCGAGACTGCAGACAACCTGAAAAAAAGCGGCGCGTTCGTTCCCGGTATTCGTCCCGGTGACCAAACAGCGAAATACATTGACAAAATTTTGGTGCGTTTGACTTTAGTTGGCGCGATCTACATCACCTTCGTGTGCTTGTTACCAGAATTTTTGATTTTGAAATACAACGTACCTTTCTATTTCGGCGGCACATCGTTGCTCATTATTGTGGTGGTCACTATGGACTTCATGGCCCAAGTGCAAAACTACATGATGAGCCAGCAATATGAGTCGCTGCTGAAGAAAGCAAGTTTTAAAACAACGCTCGGTTAATACCAAGCACAAACGGGTTTTAGGAGAGTGAAATGAGAGTTTCGGCTTCGGTCAAAAAAATTTGCCGCAACTGTAAAGTCATCCGACGCAAAGGCGTTGTGCGCGTGATCTGTACGGATCCACGCCACAAGCAGCGTCAGGGTTGATTGAACTGGTTTAAAGAGGACGCATATGGCACGTATCGCTGGCATTAATATTCCGCCACACAAGCACACTGAAATTGGCTTAA
Organism: Burkholderiales bacterium; assembly: GCA_947373745.1. Classification (GTDB taxonomy): domain Bacteria; phylum Pseudomonadota; class Gammaproteobacteria; order Burkholderiales; family Burkholderiaceae_C; genus Limnohabitans. The sequence continues at coordinate 11,258 of CANBZB010000056.1, forward strand.
CCGCTATTTTCGGTATTGGTCGCACACGCGCTCGCAAAATTTGCGAAGCTTGCGGCATTGACTACGCAAAAAAGATCAAAGATCTGAATGATTCGGATTTGGAAAAAATCCGTGATCAGATCGCTGGTATCACCATCGAAGGTGACTTGCGTCGTGAAACCACCATGAACATCAAGCGTTTGATGGACATCGGATGCTACCGTGGTTTCCGTCATCGCCGTGGCTTGCCCATGCGCGGTCAACGCACACGCACCAATGCCCGCACACGCAAGGGTCCGCGCAAAGCAGCGCAGGCGCTGAAGAAATAATTGGATTGAGGCACTCACATGGCTAAAGCACCTACAAATAGCGCCGCACAACGCGTTCGCAAAAAAGTCCGCAAGAACATTGCTGACGGCATTGCGCACGTGCACGCATCGTTTAACAACACCATCATCACCATCACCGACCGCCAAGGCAACGCGTTGTCATGGGCGTCATCCGGTGGTCAAGGTTTCAAGGGCTCACGCAAGTCCACTCCATTTGCAGCGCAAGTTGCTTCTGAAGTGGCAGGTCGTGCAGCTGTTGACCAAGGCATCAAGAACCTGGACGTTGAAATCAAAGGTCCAGGTCCTGGCCGCGAATCTTCTGTGCGTGCATTAGCCGCATTGGGTATTCGCATCAATTCGATTGCTGATGTGACACCGGTACCGCACAACGGTTGCCGCCCACAAAAGCGTCGTCGTATCTAAGCGTTCGCGCTTAAACCTTTCAAACCAAAGCCCACCGCCACTGGTTACGACCAGCGGCTCCTCACTTTTAGTGAGCAGATGATCAGAGAAGGAAATTCAAGTGGCACGTTACTTAGGCCCCAAAGCCAAACTTTCCCGTCGTGAAGGCACGGATTTGTTCTTAAAGAGCGCACGTCGCTCGATTGCAGACAAATCTAAATTCGACACAAAACCTGGCCAACATGGCCGCACTTCTGGACAGCGCACATCAGACTTCGGTTTGCAATTGCGTGAGAAGCAAAAAGTCAAACGCATGTACGGTGTGTTGGAGCGTCAGTTCCGCCGCTACTTTGCACAAGCCGATCAGAAAAAAGGCAACACAGGTGCCAACCTGTTGTTCATTTTGGAATCGCGTTTGGACAACGTGGTCTACCGCATGGGCTTTGGCTCTACACGCGCAGAAGCCCGTCAATTGGTCTCACACAAAGCCATCACCGTCAACGGCAACCAAGTCAACATTCCGTCGTACTTGGTCAAGGCTGGTGACGTCATCGCCGTGCGCGAGAAGTCTAAAAAACAAGGCCGTGTGCTCGAAGCCCTCGAATTGGCGAAACAAGTTGGCATGCCAGCTTGGGTCGAAGTCAATGTCGACAAAGCCGAAGGTACTTTCAAGAAGTCCCCTGACCGCGACGAGTTCGCAGCCGACATCAATGAATCGTTGATCGTCGAACTTTATTCGCGTTAATTCAGGCTGAAGTCTTCAGCCGAACGCACCCCATGCAGTGTTTCGACATTGCGTGGTTCCAGACAACCTGCCTTACCGGTGTAACGAGCCGGGGGTAATGAGAGGAAATCTGAATGCAGACTAATTTGTTGAAACCAAAAAATATCCAAGTTGAACAAATCGGCCACAACCGTGCCAAAGTGACGTTGGAACCATTTGAGCGTGGCTATGGCCACACCTTGGGCAACGCTTTGCGCCGCGTGTTGTTGTCTTCTATGGTCGGCTATGCCGTCACCGAAGTCACCATCGCTGGCGTCGTACATGAGTACTCATCCATCGACGGCGTACAAGAAGACGTCGTCAACATTTTGTTGAACCTCAAAGGCGTGGTCTTCAAATTGCACAACCGTGACGAAGTCACACTGAGCTTACGCAAAGACGGTGAAGGCGCAGTGACTGCTGCTGACATCCAAACACCGCACGATGTAGAAATCATCAATCCAGGTCATGTAATCGCTAACTTGTCGCAAGGCGGCAAGATCGATATCCAGTTGAAAGTTGAAACTGGCCGCGGCTATGTGCCAGGAACTGTGCGTCGTTATGGCGAAGAGCCCAGCAAATCTATTGGCCGCATCGTGTTGGACGCTTCGTTCTCACCAGTGAGTCGTGTCAGCTACAGCGTTGAAAACGCACGTGTTGAGCAACGTACAGATTTGGACCGCTTGGTCATGGAAATTGAAACCAACGGTGCTATCACCGCTGAAGACGCAGTGCGTGCATCTTCCAAAATCTTGGTTGAGCAGCTCGCTGTGTTCGCACAGTTAGAAGGCGATCAAATCACAAGCCTGATGGCCGAAGCCCCACGCGGCAACCAGAACTACGACCCTATTTTGTTGCGTCCTGTCGACGAATTGGAACTCACCGTCCGTTCTGCCAATTGCCTCAAAGCCGAAGACATTTACTACATCGGCGATCTGATCCAACGCACCGAAAATGAGTTGCTCAAGACACCTAACTTGGGTCGCAAGTCACTCAACGAAATCAAAGAAGTTTTGGCTTCACGTGGTTTGACCTTGGGCATGAAGCTCGAGAGCTGGCCACCTGCTGGTCTAGAGCGTCGTTGAATTTAAAATAACTAACCCGACTCAACAGTCCCCTGGCCGTACCTGATACGGCGGCCGGCAAAACATCAAAGGAAATCACCATGCGTCACGGACACGGACTACGTAAACTTAATCGCACCACATCACACCGTTTGGCGATGTTGCGCAACATGATGAACTCGC
>CANBZB010000057.1 GCA_947373745.1 Burkholderiales bacterium
GCAGGATTAGAGACATCCAAGATGCGATAGAACTGGTCGTCCAATGGGTTGCGTGGTTGGAAATCTCCAGAACCCGATGACATATGCAAATAGTGGCCATCGACAAACCACACCGCATGCACACCTCTTGAATATGGGCCTGAGCAATCAAAGTGAGAAATGAGCCGTGGGGTTTCTGGCTTGGAGATATCGAATAAATCAACGCCAGCAGGTTTCAGACCTACTGTTTGTGTCTGGTAGGCGACAGCCATGATGTCTCCGACAACATCGAGTGAGTTCGATCGCATCTTGGCGTGCGGCAGTTCGGTTTGCACCACCATCTTGGGGTTTTTCGGATCTGTCACGTCCACACCCGTGAAGTTTTTAGGCGCTGATTCATGCGCCATCCACAGGATGCGTCGACCGTCTGAGGTCAGTTGTACCGACATGCCCTCGCCCATTCCACCAAAGCCCCCCAACTCATGTTGGGCTAGCAATTTCATGTTGTGTGAGAGGGTTTGGTCACTGCGACCGCCAGGCGTGGAAAGATTGAGCATGGGTATTTACCGTGTTGCAATTGATCTTTTGATAATACAAGATATGGCCTTAGGTGCTCGTACTGATCGAGTTTTAAATTGTTTGTTTTTTAGGACACCCATGGTCACTGCTTTTATATCCTCGCGTCGCAGCCTCATCGTTGCCTTGGCATTAAGTCTTGTTTCATTGCAGGGTTTTTCTCAGGCACAGAGTTCTAAGTTTCCAGACAAACCCGTCAAACTTATCGTGACGTATCCACCAGGTGGAAGCTCCGATTTGATGGCACGCGTGATGGGTCAAAAAATGAGCGAGATTTGGGGACAACCCGTTATCGTGGAGAGCAAACCAGGTGCTGCAGGTTCTATCGGTATGGAGTTTGCAGCGCGTCAACCCAATGATGGCTACACATTTGTGATTGGTAATCTTGGACCTGCAGGTGTGAATCCACTTCTGTCCAAATTACCCTACAGCATGGAGAAAGATTTTGCGCCAGTGGCATTGACTGCAACTGGCGCCAACATCTTGGTAGTCCCTGCCAACTCTCCTTACAAAAATCTAAAAGACGTGATTGCTGACGCCAAGGCCAATCCCAACAAAGTGAGTTACGGCACCAGCGGCCCTGGCAGCATGTCGCACCTTGCAGGCGAACTCATTTCTCGTCAAGCGGGTGTCAAGATGGTCAGCGTTCCTTACAAAGGAGGCGGTCAAGCAGTGACAGATGTGATTTCAGGACAACTACACATCATGGTCTCTGATGCGCTCCCTGTAAGCCAACACATCAAATCGGGACGCCTACGCGCACTCGCCATCACCAGTGAAAAACGCTCTGCGTTGTTTCCAGATATTCCAACGTTCACTGAAGCAGGACTCGAGGGCATCGTGGCACTGAACTGGTGGGGTGTTTTCTTGCCAACTGGCACTTCACAAGCAGTCATAGACAATTACAACGCCACATTAGCCAAAATTGCGATCAACCCAGACCTCAAAGATCGTTTCGCTGGGTTAGGCGTTGAACCCCACGCCACCACACCCGCCGATTTCAAAGTATTTTTAGCAGCTGAGAAAGCCAAATACTCAAAGTTGATTGCTGATAACAATATCAAAGCAGAATAAATATTGCGCATCTCTCTCACTGCCTTCGCTACGCTTTTACTGATCGCGTTCTTGATGGGCGCCAACCATGTTGCAGCGCGATTTGCGTTCGCGCATGGTGTGGATGTCACAACAGCCATTGCCGTTCGTAGTTCGGTGACGGCGTTGGTGGTGGGATTGATTTTGTGGCGCGCCAAAGTGCCACTCACTTTGTCAGCCAAACATCCGCGCGCATTGCTAGGAATTGGTTTTTTAATTGCAATACAAAGTTACTGCTTGTATTCATCTGTGGCGCGGCTCCCCGTTGCTTTAGCCTTGCTGGGCTTTAACACCTATCCTTTGTGGATCGCTCTATGGGCGCGCTTGCTCTACAAACACCAAACTGAAACTGCCGTACTGCGTGTGATGCCCATCATGCTGATAGGGCTAGCACTTGCCCTAGATGTTTTAGGCGCTTCCTCTGGTTTGGGCGCGCAAGGTCAGTGGGCAGTGATTGGTGAAGGTGTTTTTTTTGCATTGGCAGCGGCAGGCTTGTTTGGTATTGCCATGGTCTTCACCCAACACGAAGCGGGCGACTTAGACGGCCGTTTGCGAACGTTCAGCACCATGGGGTGCGTGGCAACTTTGGCTTGGTTGGTGGTTGGCACGCAAACAGGACTGCACTTACCTGACGCACCAGAAGGCTGGTTGGGTTTATGCATGTTGTCACTTTTGTACGGCACAGGATTCACCATCATGTTTACTGTTTTGCCGCGTTTAGGCGTTGTAGGTAATTCCGCGATCATGAACGTGGAGCCAGTATTTGCTCTGATACTGGCCTGGGTTTTGTTGGGTCAAGCGATTGCGCCGATTCAAGTTGTGGGCGCGTTGGTCGTGGTCTCCACGGTCATTTACTTGGGTTTGCGAAGAAAATAATACTATTTAGCTATATAATGTCACGAATGTTTTAAGTAACTTTATATGTATTGGCAAAATTTCACCTCTCAGCTAACGCAGTGTGTCGCTGTCTTCTTCGTTGGCGCATACGCTGCTGGAGCACTTGCAGAGGCCCCTTCATTTGGTATCGGAATATCCCAATACGCCTACCGCGAACCTTCGCTTGGCGTCACGCAGGATGGCTGGCTCGGTATTGCACAAGCCAAATGGGCGCCCGACAACCTGCGCATCCAAAATTGGCCATTGACCCTCTCGGGACAGGCAACTTTTGGCTATGCCGACTACACAGGCTCTGGCGATATGGCCAACCAACCCACCAATATCTACCAGTTGCAAGTAGAAAGCCCCCATACAGATTGGATAAAGGGCTACCAAATAAGCCCCGGCTTGGGTTACCGCTATTTGTACAACGATGCGCGCGGAACCACCACCACCAACTTTGCGGGCTATAGACGCACGAGCGAGTATCTGTTTGCTAGCCTTGGAGCGGAGCGGTCTTTTGGGGATAACTGGCGTGCTACGGCGCAAGGCTACTATTTATTGAGCGGTAGACAAACCTCAAACCTATTTGACGCTGGTGGCGACTATGCAACGCAAGGCCCCCTACAAAACACGCAGCGCCATGGGTTTGGCTGGAAGGCTGGCATTTGTAAAACTTACCAAGCCTTGGACTTTTGCTCTAACTTGGAATTTTGGCAAATTGGTGCATCGGACCCCTATTCATTCGTAGCGAATGGCAAAAGTTATTCTGTTTTAGAGCCCACCAACAACACCAAATCTTTGCAGCTCACGGTTAACTACAAGTTGCAGGAGTAATTCACAACTTTTCGCAAAAATTTCAGGTGCGTTAGACCTAAATCTTCTTATAGCGAAATCTTAAAAACAGCAACCCACTGGCTGTTATCACCACTGGCAGTAGCGACCCCCAGTTCAACCAAGTCCAACCTTGTGTAGTGACCAAAGCACCTGATGCAAATGAAGTAAACGCCATGGTGCTAAATACACAAAAATTAATCGCTGCTTGGGACTTATCTTTTTCCTGGGGCGTATAGGCTTGCATAGATAGCGTGGTGCTTCCAGTAAACAAGAAATTCCAACCAACGCCCAACAAGAACAAAGCCAGTAAGAACTGGTGAATATCCACGCCGGACAGTGCAATGCTGATACATGCAACATTGAGCAACACCCCCACGCCCATGATGGTCAGCACGCCAAAACGCTTGATCAAATGGCCCGTCACAAAACCAGGGGCAAACATACCGATCACATGCCACTGCAATACCCAAGCCGTGTCTTCAAATGACAAGCCACACACTTGCATGGCTAACGGCGTAGCTGCCATCAATAAATTCATCACGCCGTAGCCCAATGCGGCCGAAAGAGTTGCCACAAAAAATACGGGTTGGCGCATGATTTCGTTCAAAGGGCGTCCCGTGTGATCGCTGGCTTTCTTAGCCACTACAGGTGGAAAGTCAATGTAAGACATGATTGCCATCGATAGCAACGCAATGCCCGCCAATGCCACATAGGCTCCGGCAAAAGGAAACTCTAACCAGTTTTTGGTGTGCATTGCCAAATTGGGGCCAACAATGGCGCCCATCAAACCACCCGCCATGACCAATGAGACTGCTTTTTCACGGTAATCAGGGGCACACAGTTCTGCGGCTGCAAATCGATACAACTGACCGTTAGCGCTGTAATACCCTGCAACCACAGTTGCGACTACTAACAATAGAAAAGAGCTGTGCATCACAGCCCAAGCTCCAATACCTGCGGATACCAGCGCGATGAGCAGTCCTAATAAAAAAGACCCTTTACGGCCAAAACGCTGCTGTGCCTTGGCCACTAGCCCAGTGCTCAATGCTCCACCCACCACATAACCCATCACTGGCAAAGTTGCCATCCAAGGCACAGGTGCCAAACTCAAACCAACCAGTCCATTGATGGCAATAAAAGTGACGTTATTGGTTAAAAATAGGCCTTGCGCAATGCTCAACAACAATAAATTTTTATTCATGGTGTGAGCTTAACTGATTGACCACACATAAGCATTTTGCATAAACTGATTCATTCTTCTCTTATCTATCAACTTCTGCCATGCAAAACAACCTCTACCAAGACACTCTCGGCTTACTCCATGCAACGGAGAAAGATGCACAACTCCCCAACCGCCGATTAGCGCTTCAAACAGCTTTAGGTATTGGCTACTGCGCAGCCGCCACACCCTTGATAGCGCAAACTGCTATCAAAACGCCATCCGATGGACTGTTGACTGGGGAGGTGACGATCGATGTGCAGGGTTTCAAAATGCCAGCCTTTCGTGCGTCACCCAAAGGCAAAACCAATTTACCTGTGGTGTTTGTCATTTCGGAAATTTTCGGTGTGCATGAATACATTGCAGACGTAGCATGCCGATTTGCCAAAGAGGGTTATATGGCCATTGCTCCTGAGTTGTTTATCCGGCAAGGTGACCCCAGCAGTTATGGCGAAATGGCTAGGCTTCAGGCAGAGGTCATCTCTAAAGTGCCAGACACGCAAGTCATGAATGACTTAGATGCTTGCTTGGCTTGGGCAGATGCACATGGAGGCAATTCCAAACGATTAGCGATTACAGGTTTTTGTTGGGGAGGACGCATCTCATGGCTCTACGCCATGCACCAACCAAAACTCAAAGCAGCAGTAGCTTGGTATGGCCGACTAGAAGGCCAAAAAACTTCTGCTACGCCGGAGCACCCGATTGATCTTGCATCAAAACTCAAAGCACCCGTCTTAGGTTTGTACGGCGCAGCCGATACTGGCATTCCAGTCGCATCTGTTGATCGTATGAAATCAACACTCGCGCAAATTGCCGCGCTGGGCAATACCGCAGCGAGAGAGAGTAACTTCGTGGTCTATCCCGATGCACCGCATGCCTTCCATGCTGACTACCGGCCTAGCTACCAAGCAGGTCCAGCGCAAGACGGATGGAAACGCGCACTGGAGTGGTTTAAAAAATATGTTTAAACGACAAATACGCGCGCTCTGCGTGGTGATAGCACCAAAGTCTCGCCTTCCTTAAATCCTTGCTGATGAAACAAGGAAGCGGGTATTTGGGCTTCAATTAACTTACCGCCATCAACACCCAGTTCTCCAACCGCAAGTAATTCCATACGCGCAACCGGTCCCACTACGACCGCACGCTCAAGTTGCGCCACGATGCCTTCATCTGCAGGCGAATACCGTCGCACATCAAAGTCATAGGGACGAACGTATGCCAAAGCAGGCGATGCCTCTTCTTGCGTGTACTCTGGGCTAGGCACATAGACATTTTGTTTTTCAGGGCCAATGCGCATTTGCCCATTTTGTGCATGGCCTTTGAATTGGTTCACATCACCTAAGAAACCATATACAAATGAACTGGCAGGTTCTTCCCATACCTGTTGCGGCGCACCTATTTGTTCAATCTGACCATGGTTCATTACCACCACACGGTCAGACACCTCCAAAGCTTCTTCTTGGTCGTGTGTCACGAAAATAGTGGTGACATTTAATTCATCATGCAAACGACGTAACCAACGGCGCAGTTCTTTACGCACCTTGGCATCCAATGCACCAAAAGGCTCGTCCAACAACAACACCTTGGGTTCAACTGCCAATGCACGCGCCAGTGCAATGCGTTGACGCTGTCCACCAGATAGTTGTGATGGGTAACGGTCTGCCAACCAATCAAGTTGCACCAAGCCGAGCAAATCGTGGACTTTTTTAGAAATTTCAGCCTCACTTGGACGCAATCCTCGCGGTTTCACGCGCAGACCGAATGCGACGTTTTCAAATACGGTCATATGGCGAAACAATGCGTAGTGCTGAAACACAAAACCAACCTGGCGTTCGCGCACATGCACATGCGTGGTGTCTTCACCACTAAAAGCAATCGTTCCACTGTCTGCTGTTTCTAAGCCAGCAATGATGCGCAACAGGGTAGTTTTGCCACATCCTGAAGGACCAAGTAAAGCGATTAACTCTCCTGAATGGATGTCCAAACTGACATTACCTAAAGCTTGGAAAGAACCAAATTGCTTGCGGATATTTCGAATCTCGATACTCATATGCTGACTCAATTCTTCAATGCGTTAATGCGTTATGAAATGACCAATGGGGGTTTTCTGGTGGAAGGTCTGCCACCGCTTTGAGTGCACGCGCATGGCGCCACTCCACAACCGACTTCAATACCAAGGTCACTAATGCCAGCAACGCCAACAAAGAAGCCACAGCAAAAGCAGCGACTGACTGGTATTCGTTGTACAAAATCTCGACATGTAAAGGCATGGTGTTGGTCTGTCCTCGAATGTGGCCTGACACAACCGACACAGCACCAAACTCACCCATCGCTCTCGCGTTACAAAGAATCACACCGTAAATCAGTCCCCACTTAATATTGGGCAGGGTGACATACCAAAATGTTTGCCAACCGCTTGCACCCAAAACAACTGCTGCTTGCTCTTCGTCGTTACCTTGGGCTTGCATCAAAGGAATCAACTCACGGGCAATAAATGGGAATGTCACAAAGACCGTCGCCAACACAATGCCAGGAACAGCAAAAATAATTTTTATGTCATGCGCTTGTAACCATGGGCCAAACCACCCTTGCGCACCGAACATCAAAACGTAAATTAATCCCGCAACAACAGGCGATACAGAAAAAGGCAAGTCCACTAGCGTAGTAAGAAACGCCTTGCCTCTAAATTCATATTTAGCAATCGCCCAAGCTGCCGAGACACCGAATACCAAGTTCAATGGCACCGCAATCAATGCAGTGATGAAAGTGAGGCGAATGGCTGACCATGCATCTGGCTCTTGCAAAGACACCCAATATGCCGCAATGCCTTTACGCAATGCCTCCGTGAAAACTGCAGCCAGAGGCAGTACCAGAAAGAAAAACATAAAGGTCAACGCAAGACCAATCAGTATGAACTTGACCCATGCTGGTTCTGTCGTTCCAGCTTGTGCGCGACGCAATGTGGCTTGACCCGAAGTACTCATGATGGTGCTCCCGTGCGGCTTCTTTGCCACGATTGAAGCGCGTTGATTACCAATAACAAGGCAAATGAAATTAACAGCATCACCAAGGCAACTGCCGTTGCCCCGGCATAGTCGTATTGCTCTAACTTACTAATAATGATGAGTGGCGTGATCTCTGAGACCATCGGCATATTGCCAGCAATAAAAATGACTGAGCCATATTCGCCAATCGCACGTGCAAATGCCATCGCAAAGCCTGTCAACAAAGCGGGGGCAATTGACGGAAAAATCACGCGACTAAAAATTTGCCATCGGGTAGCGCCCAAGCATGTAGCAGCTTCTTCCAGTTCTTTTTCTGCATCTTCTAGTACAGGTTGTACGGTTCGCACCACAAAAGGCAACCCAATAAAGATAAGGGCAACGACCACGCCATTGGGGTTAAAGGCCAATTGAATACCAAGAGGCTCTAAATACTGCCCTACCCAACCGTTGCTAGCCAGTAAAGCTGTCAGCGAAATACCAGCAACAGCAGTGGGTAGCGCGAATGGAAGATCGACCAAAGCATCCACCACTTTTTTGCCGATGAAGTCATACCGCACCAGTACCCAAGCAACCAAGAGTCCAAAAAATACATTGACCAATGCCGCAAGAAATGAAGCTCCAAAAGTCAATCGATAAGACGCCATCACCCTAGGGCCCGTGACGGCACTCCAGAACTGGTCCCATGTCAGTGTGAATGTTTTGAAAACCAGAGCAGACAGAGGGATCAACACGATCAAACTTAGGTAAGTGAGCGTGAAACCTAAAGTGATGTTGAAACCAGGAAGAACGCGTGCAGGTTTTTGCTTTGCAGCAGAGAAAAGTAATGGCATGCGTTATGAATTGACTCAGCGTGTGTGACGAAAAGAGCGCCATTGTGTTCGTATTCACTTATCAATCAAACGATTTTTTACTTGTTTGTTTATTACCCAACCATATATAGAAATAGCCCACAATCCCCTATCACCCTTGATCTTCGAAATACCAGCATGTGTCAATTACTTGGTCTGAACTGCTCCAACCCCACCGATGCCCGGTTCAGTTTCACCGGATTTTTTAAGCGTGGGGGCGATACCGACCAACACGCCGATGGATGGGGGGTCGCCTTCTTCGAAGGTAAAGGGCTAAGGCACTTTTTAGACCACCATGCTGCAGTGGAGTCGCCAATGGCGAACTTTCTGCAAAGTTATCCACTGAGAAGCAAGAACCTCATCGCACACGTTCGCAAAGCCACTACAGGTTCGGTTTGCCTTGAAAATGCGCATCCTTTTGTCCGTGAGCTTTGGGGAAGGCACTGGGTATTTGCGCACAACGGAAATCTTGCAAACTACCACCCCCATTTACACACGCATTTCCAACCTGTGGGGACCACTGACAGTGAACTGGCTTTTTGCTGGATCATGCAAGAGTTGGGTAAATCGCATGCAGGCCTCCCCTCGATCCAAGAACTCACCCATACCTTAAAAGAACTGGCGCCACACATTAGCCAATTCGGCACCTTTAACTTCTTGCTCTCCAATGGCGAAGCAACTTGGGCGCATTGCAGCACCAATTTGCACTACGTGATTCGTCAGCATCCATTTTCAAAAGCGACGCTTAAAGACGATGACTGGACCGTGAACTTTGCTGAACTCAACCATCCCAATGACCGCGTCGCTGTCATTTGCACGCAACCCCTAACTGACGACGAAGCATGGGTTTCCTTCTCACCCAATGAACTACAGGTATTTGTAGACGGTCAACTGCCATTTGTCTGAGTTAGCCGACAATTGGCGAAATTTTTCGTTGGAGATCTCTATGACACCAAGCATCAACTTTCGCAGACATATCTTTTCTTTGATATGCCTGTCGACACTCGCTATAGCGCTACCTGCAAGAGCCGGAAAAACTTTGGATGCAGTCAAACAACGCGACCAAGTGGCGTGCGGTGTCAATACAGGTCTAGCCGGTTTTAGTGCAGCAGACAGCCAAGGCAAATGGAGTGGCCTCGATGTAGATGTCTGCCGTGCAGTCGCTGCCGCTGTCTTAGGCAATGCAGACAAAGTTCGGTATGTGCCCCTCTCTGCACAGCAACGTTTTACTGCATTGCAGTCTGGTGAGGTGGATGTGCTTTCGCGCAACACCACCTTTACCCTTACCCGCGATGCCTCGTTAGGTCTTCATCAAACCGCAGTCACGTATTACGACGGCCAAGGGTTCTTGGTATCTGCCAAGGCGAATATCAAGAGTGCGAAGCAGCTCAAAGGCGCAACGGTATGCGTACAAGCAGGCACGACAACCGAGAAGAATTTGACCGACTTTTCTCGTACCAACAAACTCGATATCAAACCCGTGGTGTTTGAGAAATTCGATGCTGCGAATGCTGCCTATTTTTCTGGCCGCTGTAAGGCTTACACCACGGATGCCTCTGGACTAGCGTCGATTCGTACCAAAGAAGCCAAAAACCCGAAAGACCATGTCATCTTGCCTGAACTAATTTCTAAAGAACCATTGGGCCCCATGGTGCGGCGGGGCGATGATGAATGGTTAGCTATTGTGAAATGGACGGTGTATGGCTTGATTGAGGCCGAAGAGTACGGCATCACTTCAGAAACTGTCAATGCTCTCAAGAACGACAGCACCGATCCAGTAGTCTTACGCTTGCTAGGTAAATCTGAAGATACAGGCAAGTTATTGGGCTTAGACCGCGAATGGTTGGCGCGCGCCGTTCTGGCAGTAGGCAACTACGGTGAAATATTTGAAAAAAATCTGGGAGAGAAAACCCCACTCGGCCTCAAACGCGGATTGAACGCGCAATGGAACAAAGGCGGCTTGCAATACGCTATTCCTATTCGGTAAATTGTTCTTCACTACCAAGACATTTATGTTGCTGAACTGGCGCAGTCAACGCCTACGCACATTGGTTTACCAAATCGCATTCATGGGTGTGCTCATCGCCCTAGTGGGCTGGTTGCTGCACAACACCCTTGGCAATATGCGCATACGTGGTATTCAAAGTGGTTTTGATTTTCTGCGCGACCCTGCAGGATTCGATATTGGTGAAAGTATGTTCACTTTCTCCTCTACGCAAACCTATGGACAAGCATTTTTAGTAGGGCTCTTGAATACGCTGCGCGTGTCCTGCATAGCCATTGTGGTTTGTACGCTTTGGGGTGCCGTGTTGGGCATTGGCAGGCTCTCAGGTAATGCCTTAGCGCGAGGTCTGTGCTATGCCTACACAGAATTTTTTCGCAATATTCCTCTGCTGCTCCAGTTACTCATGTGGTACGTGGTACTGGTCGAATGGATGCCAGATACAGAGGCACCTTTGCATTTTCGTGACTGGGTGCTGCTAAGCAAAGAAGGGCTGGCATTGCCAAGGCTCATGTCTGAGGGTTTGACATTGACGCCTGAATTTTTAGCTTTGACTTGGGGTCTTACCCTCTACACATCTGCTTTTGTGGCAGAGGTGGTTCGTTCTGGGATTCAATCTGTACCCTTAGGGCAAATGGAAGCGGCACTGAGCATCGGTTTGTCACCTTGGCAAAGATTGCGATTGGTGGTGTTACCCCAAGCGTTGCGTTTGATCGTACCGCCCTTGACCAACCAATACTTGAATGCGATTAAAAACTCGTCACTTGCAGTCGCGATTGGTTATCCAGATCTGGTCAGTATTTCTAACACCACCTTGAACCAAACGGGACGAGCCGTCGAATGCATTGCAATTGTCATGGCGGTTTATCTGACTCTGTCATTGCTTATCGCTAGCGGGATGCATTATTTCAATCGTCGCGCAGCTTTGAAAGAACGCTGATGCGACACCACGCAAATGCTTTGCTACCAGCGCGACAACCACCTTTGCAAAGCATCGGTGTCGCGCAGTGGGCCAAACACAACTTATGGGGAACGCCAACTAGTGCAGTCACCACGGTATTACTTGTACTGATCTTGCTGTGGTCAATTCCATCCTTGCTGGAATGGTCTGTCTTGCGCGCAGTTTTCGTGGCGGATGCAGACCAATGTCAGGCGGCACGTGATGTCGGCGCCTGCTGGGGTGTGGTGACAGAAAAATATCGCTTGATATTGTTTGGTCGCTATCCCTTTGATGCGCAGTGGCGGCCATTGCTAGCGACGGTTGCTCTTATTTCTCTGTTGGTAATGAGTTGCAGACCAGCATTTTGGAATCGCTATTTAGCAGTTGCGTGGGTGTTGGTATGGCTACTTTTCCTCGGCTTGATGGGCGGCGGCAAATGGTTTGGCATGCCCACAGGTCTTGTTTACGTCGCTACTGATCAGTGGGGCGGTTTACCCCTAACCATGATGCTGGCCACTTTGTCTATCACGCTGGCGTTTCCTTTGTCCGTTCTGGTGGCGCTTGGGCGTCAAAGTACGATGCCTGCAGTGCGGAGTATGTGCATTGTGTATGTGGAACTGGTGCGCGGCGTGCCTTTGATCTCTGTGTTGTTCATGGCGAGTTTTATGCTGCCTTTACTTTTGCCTACTGGCACATCACCCGATGTATTGATGCGCGTACTCGTTGGCATCACATTATTTTCTGCAGCCTACACAGCAGAAATTGTGCGCGGAGGTTTACAAGCGATTCCACGCGGGCAGATAGAAGCGGCTTACACCCTAGGTTTGAGTTATTGGCAAACACAACGCCAAATCGTTTTACCACAGGCATTGGCGCATGTTGTGCCTAGTTTGATGAATAACTTCATCGCTATTTTCAAAGACACCTCCTTGGTGACTATTGTGAGTTTGTATGAGTTATCTGGCGCGCTCGGATTGGCAGTGGGTGGCGACCCCAATTGGCGTCCATTCAAATTAGAGGCCTACTTATTCATCACCCTGATTTATTTTTGCATTTGCTTTGCCATGTCCCGCTATAGCTTGTGGGTAGAGCGTCAGCTAACGCACCGGTGAAACATTAAGGAACCTTTGTGACCTCTCCCCTCATCCAGTTTGAAACCGTCAACAAATGGTTTGGTAAGTTTCATGCTTTGCGCGATATCAATCTACAGGTGTATCGTGGCGAGCGTATCGTTATTTGCGGCCCATCAGGCTCAGGTAAATCGACTCTTTTGCGTTGCATCAATCGACTAGAGGAACATCAGGAAGGCAAGCTCACTGTGATGGGAGTTGAACTCACAGATGATCTGAATTCTATTGAATACATCAGGCGCCAAGTAGGCATGGTCTTCCAACAGTTCAATCTGTTTCCACACTTGAGTGTTTTAGATAACCTGACCCTTGCGCCAATTTGGGTAGAAAAAATCAGCCCTAAACAAGCACAAGAACGCGCTATGCAACAACTGGAGCGCGTACATATCGCCGAGCAAGCGCACAAGTATCCTTTGCAACTCTCAGGCGGTCAGCAGCAACGGGTAGCGATTGCACGAGCCCTGTGCCTCACGCCACAGATTTTGCTGTTTGATGAACCCACGTCTGCGCTAGACCCTGAAATGGTGCAAGAAGTGTTGGACGTGATGACGAACCTAGCTCAGCAGGGAGTCACCATGTTGTGTGTCACGCACGAGATGCACTTTGCGCGCGCTGTCGCAGACCGTGTGATTTTTATGGATGAAGGCCAAATCATCGAAGAAGCGCCACCAAAGGTCTTCTTTGGACATGCACAGCACCCACGTACGCAAGCTTTTTTGAAACGTCTAGTAGCTTAGGGTATTGAAATCTCTGGCACTACGACTCCAGTATCAATAGATTATTTCTTGAGGTAAATCTGGTC
The DNA here is from genome assembly GCA_947373745.1 of Burkholderiales bacterium. Lineage (GTDB taxonomy): Bacteria > Pseudomonadota > Gammaproteobacteria > Burkholderiales > Burkholderiaceae_C > Limnohabitans. The sequence goes on from CANBZB010000057.1 coordinate 13,307, forward strand.
AAAGCTAGCACCATCAGCGAAATGGACTTTGGTTGCTTTGGGCCAACCACCAAATGCCTTATCAATCGTGACCAAGCTCAAAGTTGGAAACTGCTTGGCGTATTTGGCCTGCGCTTTGGGCGAAGTTGGACGGTAGAAGTTTTTGCCTGCAATGTCTTGACCTTCATCGCTGTAGAGATATTCAAGATAGGCTTGCGCCACAGCGCGTGTACCTTTTTTATCTACATATTTATCTACTACGGTGACTGCAGGCTCTGCCAAGATGGAGATGGAAGGCACGACGACATCAAACTTGGCGCCAAATTCTTTCTCTAATAAATAGGCTTCGTTCTCCCACGCAATCAACACATCTCCTTGGTTGCGCTGGGCAAATGTGATGGTTGAACCGCGCGCGCCAGTATCTAGCACTGGGACGTTTTCGTAGAGTTTCTTCACAAAGCTTTTGGCTTTGTCTTCGCCACCATATTTACGCTTTGCAAACTCCCAAGCCGCCAAATAATTCCAACGCGC
>CANBZB010000058.1 GCA_947373745.1 Burkholderiales bacterium
GGCTCGACCAGTCCTTGCACTACCCGTGGCGTAAGTTGTGACGCTTCACAAAGCTGGCTGACTGACCACGTGGCATCGCAGGTGAAGCCCGTAACTTGCCAACGCCAGCAAGCTTGCATCAAGCGCCATTTATCTTGGGCGCTCCAACCTTTGGCAGAAACGACACCAACAATTAGTTTGAATGCGGCTGCTAAGGTGACAAAAAGTTTCTCTAATGGATAGAAACCATTAGACAACTTAAACCCCAAACCGTCATGGGTCCGCAAATCTAATGGCAATCGCAACAACACCTCATCTGGATTTACACCCACCGTGCGCATCAACTGAAGTGTGTCTCGATAGGCTCCCAACAAAATATGCTGCCCGTTATCGAGTGGCACGCCAGCAAAAGTTTGCTCCAAACTGCGGGCACGTCCACCGGCCGCGTTCGCGGCTTCAAACAACGCCACTTGCCAACCGGCTTGCGTGGCTGCCACCGCACAGGCTAAGCCCGACCACCCTGCGCCGATGATGGTTAACTTTTTCACAGAGGCTTAAAAACGCCCAAGCGCCTGCATCTTCCAAGCCAGCCATAGTTTGCGCAGTGGCGTGAGTGCCACGCGTTGCTGCAAAACAGGGAATTGTTTGGCTTCAATCTCACGCAGCAAGGTGCGGTAAATGCTAGACATCATCAGCCCAGGCTTTTGCGCTTTGAATTCATGGGCGGGCAGCAAATCCAAAGCTTTTTCATACAGGCCATGGGCACGTTCCGCTTGGAACTGCATCAAAGCGACAAAGCGCTCTGAAGGAATCCGGTTGAGCACTTCATGCGCTTTCACATCGAACTGTTGTAACTCGGACACCGGCAAGTAAATGCGTCCGCGCAAAGCATCTTCGCCCACGTCACGAATGATGTTTGTTAACTGAAACGCTTGGCCCAGGGTATGCGCATAGGCGGTGGTTGCTATGTCCGTTTGTCCAAAAATTTTGGCTGAGACTTCGCCCACGACTCCTGCCACTAAATGGCAGTAACGCGACAAGGCGGGGTAGTCTAGGTAGCGGGTTTGGTTTAAGTCCATCTCGCAACCTTCGATGACAGATTGCAAACTCTGTTCTTCAATCGAAAACTCCGCGCACAGGGGTTGCAAAGCTTGCATCACAGGATGCGACGGCTTGCCTGCAAAAGACTGGTGTACCTCGTTGCGCCACCAAGCCAATTTAGTTTGCGCAACACCAGGGTCGCTGACCTCATCGACCACATCGTCCACTTCGCGGCAAAACGCATAAAACGCGGTGATCGCACTGCGACGCTGAGGCGGTAAAAACAAGAACGCGTAATAGAAACTACTGCCAGACGAAGCGGCTTTTTGCTGAACGTATTCTTGTGGTGTCATGTTCCGGGAATTATCGATGTTCTAAGGTTGGCCCTGTATTGAAAACCAATTAGCCATTACATCCACAAACACTTCCAAGCCATACCCGCCATGTCCCACTTGGTGATGACGGGTCTTGGTAAGGGAGAGGACGCATTCTTGGCATACAAAGCATCTACCTGGCTCAAAATACAAAGCCCACCTTGGACCATCGCGCGCAGTTCCCATCCGGCGCGACCCGGCACGCGGTGAACGAGTGGGGTGCCCTGCGCCATTAAATCGCGGGCAAATTGCAACTCTTGCCTCAAGGTGCTGTCTTGCGGCAAGTAATCGCGGCCCCGATCGAGGTCACCCGTGCGGTCTTGCCAAAAATTTATCAGTTGCAGGGCGCTGCAAATGGCGTCACTTTGCGCCAAACTTTGTTCGTCACCCACCCCATAAAGATGCAGCATCAACCGGCCCACAGGGTTGGCTGAGCGGCGGCAGTAGTCCAGCAGCTCCGCGCGGTCGCGGTATCTGTGACCAACGCTGGTGTAAGCCACGTCTTGTTCAAAAGCCGACAGCAGATCGCGTAGGGGCTGCGCGGGCAAACTAAACGCCAGCACGGCAGATTGCAAATTCACAAACACCTGCTTCCAACGCAGGTCGTGCGTGGCTTGCCCACTCAAACACAGGTCGAGTTCTGCGCGGTACTGGCGGAAATCGTCCAGACGCTGCTGGGCGGTCGCGTCTCCTTCGTCAGCTAAATCATCTGCAGTCCGCGCAAAGTGATAAATGGCCACCACGGCAGGCCGCAACCGGGCAGGGCACAGCCACGAGGCGACGGGGAAGTTTTCGTAATGGTCGACGGACGCTTGTTGTATGGCGGCAGGCATATGGCAGGCATTGTCGCTTTTTGCCAATAGCGCGAGCAGGGAAAACACCAGTACGCTATATTACTGACCAGTCAGTCATTATTAATTAGGTTTCCCCATGTTGCACTCCCCTAAGCCAAGCGGCCTAGCTGTTGTTCTATTTTTGAGCGTGGCATTCTTAGCTGCCTGTGGCAAGCCCGAAACCGCTGAGGCCCCCGTGCGAGCTGTCAAGGTCTTGACGGTAGGGCAGTCTGACATGGCGATGGAATTTGAGTTTTCAGGTGAAGTGCGCGCCCGTGTCGAAACGGCCTTAGGCTTTCGCGTCAACGGCAAATTGCTACAACGCCCCGCAGAAATCGGCCAACGCGTCAAAGCCGGCCAGTTGTTGGCTGAGTTAGACCCGATGGATTACCGCTTAGCCGCTGTCGCATCGACCGCGCAACTTGCCTCCGCCCAAACCAACCGCGATTTAGCCGCCGCTGACCTCAAGCGCTACCAAGGCTTGTTTGACCAAGGTTTTATCAGTTCCGCTGAATTAGAGCGACGTGACTCCATCTACAAAGCCGCACAAGCCCAATGGCAACAAGCCCAAGCCCAAAACTCGGTGCAGGGCAACCAGTCGGCTTACACCCGTTTATTGGCGGACGCTGCTGGCGTTGTCACCTCCGTCGACGCCAACGTCGGCCAAGTGGTGTCAGCTGGCCAGCCCGTGGTGCGTTTGGCCATCGACGGCCCGCGTGATGTGTGGTTCTCGGTACCCGAAGACAAGTTGAAATACTTCGCTACTGGAGACGCATTGCAAGTGCGCTTGTGGAACGATGATTCAGTGCTCAATGCCAAAGTGCGCGATGTCTCCGCCAGCGCCGACCCCGTCACCCGTACGTTTTTAGTCAAAGCCGCTTTGGCCGATGGTGCCAAAGCCGTATTGGGCGCCACAGTGAATGTCAGCTTGCCGCGTGGCAAATTAGCCACCTCAAAAATTGTCAAACTCCCCACCAGCGCTTTGCGTTTTGAAGGCGGTAAAACCCAGGTCTGGTTGCTCGACGGTGCCAGCATGACAGTGCAACCGCGCATCATCGAAGTGACTACTGCCGACGGCAACGACGCCGTAGTCAATAGCGGCTTAAACAGTGGAGACCAAGTGGTTGTCTCGGGTGTACATGTATTGACGCCAGGCCAAAAAGTGTCTGTATTCGCAGCGCCGAAGTGAGGCGACGATGAAAGACTTCAACCTCTCTAAATGGGCGCTGGAACATCCCGCCCTAACGCGTTACTTGATGGTCGTGCTGATGGTTTTGGGCATTGCCGCCTATTTCCAACTCGGCCAAGACGAAGACCCTCCGTTTACTTTCCGCGCCATGGTCGTGCGCACTTACTGGCCCGGTGCCACAGCGCAACAAGTAGCCGAGCAAGTCACCGACAAACTCGAGCGCACTTTGCAAGAAGTGCCTTTCGCCGACAAGATCCGCAGCTACTCCAAGCCCGGTGAATCGCAAATCATTTTTCAAATCAAAGACTATTCCAAGCCTGCCGATGTGCCCAATGTTTGGTACACGGTGCGCAAAAAAATTGGCGACATCCGCTACACCTTGCCGCAAGGCGTTCAAGGGCCTTTTTTCAATGACGAATTTGGTGATGTGTTTGGCGTCATCTACGCCTTGGATGCTCCGGGTTTCACGCCAGCTGAAGTCAAACGTTTTGCCGACGATGTGCGCCAGCAACTCTTGCGTGTTCCTTTTGTGGCCAAGGTTGAACAGTTTGGCGTGCAAGACGAAAAAATCTTCGTTGAAATTCCACAGAAGAAACTCGCCCAACTGGGGCTAGACCTGAGCGCAGTCTTGGCACAACTCGGCCAAGAAAACGCAGTCGAAAACGCGGGAACGATGCAGTCACCGGTTGATGTATTTCAAATACGTATCGGCGGCCAGTTTGACACCGAGGCCGAACTCAAAGCGATGCCTATTCGCGGTAGTTCGGGCCAGCAATTCAAGTTGGGAGACATTGCGAACGTTACCCGTGGCTATGTCGACCCACCGACTGTGAAAGTCCACCACCAGGGCAAAGAAGTCATTGGCTTAGGTGTCTCCATGTCCAAAGGCGGAGACATCATCCAACTCGGCAAGGCGCTTCAAACCGCAACCGCGCGCATAGAAAAAACCTTGCCCGCTGGCGTGAGCTTGGTGCAGGTGCAAGACCAACCCAAAGCCGTATCCCGCTCGGTCGGTGAATTTGTCCGCGTCTTGATCGAAGCGGTACTCATCGTTTTGGTGGTGAGCTTCGTCGCGCTTGGTCTTCACAAAGGCGGCCGCTATGGCTGGTATGTAGATGTGCGTCCAGGTCTGGTGGTGGCGATCACCATCCCGTTGGTTCTGGCGATGACGTTTTTGGCCATGGACTACTGGGGCATCGGCCTACACAAAATCTCCTTGGGCTCATTGATCATCGCGCTTGGTTTGTTGGTCGACGACGCGATCATTGCGGTTGAGATGATGGTGCGCAAAATGGAAGAGGGCTACGACCGCGTGCGTGCTGCCACCTTCGCTTATGAAGTCACCGCCATGCCCATGCTCACGGGCACCTTGATCACCGCCGCTGGCTTTTTACCGATTGGCATGGCCAAGTCCACCGTAGGCGAGTACACCTACGCCATCTTTGCCGTCACCGTGATCGCCTTGCTGCTGAGTTGGTGGGTGTCGGTGTATTTCGTGCCGTATCTGGGAACGCTTTTATTGCGTGATAAACCTGCGCATACCCACGATGGCGAAGTCGAACTTTTTAACAGCCCGTTCTATGTCCAATTTCGCAAAGCCGTGACGTGGTGCGTGGAATACCGCTGGAAAGCGATTGGGATCACCGTGCTCTTGTTTGTTTTGGGACTAGTGGGCATGGGCAAAGTACAACAGCAGTTTTTCCCCGATTCGAGTCGGCCTGAAATCTTGGTCGATTTATGGTTCCCTGAAGGCACCTCTTTCAAAGCCAACGAAAAAATCACCCAAGCGGTGGAGCAACGTTTGCTCAAAGAAGAGGGCGTGCAAACGGTTAGCACTTGGATTGGTTCAGGCGTGCCACGTTTCTATTTGCCTTTGGACCAAGTGTTTCCGCAGACCAATGTCTCGCAAATCATTGTTGTCCCCGCCGATTTAAAGCGCCGCGAGTCCTTGCGCCTTGCCTTGCCCGCCATGCTGGCGCAAGCGTTCCCTGAAGCGCGCGCCCGCGTCAAACTCTTGCCCAACGGCCCGCCTGTGCCATACCCCGTGCAGTTCCGTGTGATGGGGCCTGACCCAGCGCAATTGCGCGCCCATGCTGACGAAGTGAAAGCCGCTATGCGCGCTAGCCCTTCGACCCGCGGTACCAACGACAACTGGAACGAAAACGTCAAAGTCATCCGCCTGGACGTCGACCAAGCCAAAGCCCGTGCTTTGGGCGTCACCAGCCAATCGATTGCGCAGGCCATTCGCACTTTGTTGGTGGGTTCCACCGTCGAGCAATTCCGTGAGGACAACAAACTCATCGATATTGTTTTGCGCCAGCCTGCCAATGAACGCGACGCGATCACGGACTTGACCAACGCTTATTTGCCCACTGGCACGGGTCGCATGATTCCTGCTACGCAAATCATCAAGCCTGTGTTCACGTGGGAGCCCGGCGTGATGTGGCGAGAGGGCCGTGAATACGCCATCACCGTGCAGTGCGACATCATCGAAGGACTGCAGGGCGCTACGGTCACCAAAGAACTCTTACCCCAACTCAAAGCCTTAGAAGCCAAATGGGCGACGACGGACAGCGCCAATTACCGCATCGAAGTCGCTGGCGCGGTGGAAGAAAGTTCCAAGGGGTCGAGTTCGATCTCTGCTGGCATGCCGGTCATGCTCTTTATTACCTTTACTTTGCTAATGCTTCAGTTGCAAAGCTTCAGCCGTGCAGTCTTGGTCTTTATTACGGGACCCATGGGCATTGCAGGTGTTGCTGGCGCTTTGTTGGTGCTTGACAGGCCGTTTGGCTTCGTGGCTTTGCTCGGGGTAATCGCCTTGATGGGCATGATCCAGCGCAATTCGGTCATCTTGATCGACCAAATCGAACAAGACCGCGCCAATGGCGTGCCCGCTTGGGAAGCAATTGTCGAATCGGCTGTACGGCGTCTGCGCCCCATTGTGCTGACCGCGGCCGCTGCGGTGCTGGCCATGATCCCGCTAACCCGCAGCGTATTTTGGGGGCCGATGGCGGTTGCCATCATGGGCGGCCTTGTCGTGGCAACGGTTTTGACCTTGTTGGCCTTGCCGGCGATGTATGCGGCATGGTTTCGGGTCGAAAAGCCGTCTAAAATCGCTGGTTGACCGATTTCAAACGGGCAGCCTCTAGTCAGGCCGCCCGTTATTGTTTTTGAGAAAAATGCGCGGGTGGCGAAATTGGTAGACGCACCAGGTTTAGGTCCTGACGGTAGCAATACTGTGCGGGTTCGAGTCCCGCCCCGCGCACCACTTGTATTCCCTAGCAGCCAGTTCACTCGAGACTAGGCTGCTGACAATGCCAATTCAGGAGAAAAAGATGGCCGTGACCGTAGAAACTTTAGAAAAACTGGAACGCAAGATCACCTTGACGTTGCCCGTCGATGTCATCGCCAAAGAAGTGGACTCACGCTTGAAGCGCCTGTCGCGCCAAGTCAAGGTGGACGGTTTCCGTCCAGGTAAAGTGCCGATGAACATCATTGGCCAGCGTTATGGCTACCAAGTCCAGTACGAAGTGATGAACGACAAAGTCGGCGAGGTATTCAACGCCGCCGCCAACGAAGCCAATTTGCGTGTGGCGGGCCAACCCCGTATCAGTGAAAAAGAAGGCGCGCCTGAAGGCGAAATGGCTTTCGACGCTATTTTTGAAGTCTTCCCCGAAGTCAAAATGCCTGACTTGTCGACCTTAGAGATCGACAAAATCTCGTCCGAAGTGACTGAAGCCGCGATCGACAAAACCGTCGACATCCTGCGCAAACAACGCCGCACCTTCGCCCAACGCAGCGCTGAAACGCCTGCGCAAGAAGGCGACCGCGTCACCATCGACTTCGAAGGCAAGATCGACGGCGAGCCATTCCAAGGCGGCAAGGCAGAAGCCTTCCAGTTCTTGATCGGCGAAGGTCAAATGCTCAAAGAATTTGAAGAAGCCGTGCTCGGCATGAAGTTCGGTGAAAGCAAAACCTTCCCCTTGAACTTCCCTGAGGACTACCACGGCAAGGATGTCGCTGGCAAACAAGCGGACTTCCTAGTCACCTTGAAAAAACTCGAAGCCGCCCACTTGCCAGAAGTCACAGACGAATTGGCCAAATCACTAGGCGTGTCAGAAGCCAATGTGGAAGGTCTGCGCAAAGATATCAAAGCCAATTTGGAGCGCGAAGTTAAATCGCGCCTGATGGGTCGCAACAAGCAAGCCGCGTTGCAAGCCTTGGTCGACAAAGCCGAGTTGGACTTGCCCAAGTCGAGCGTGCAGTCTGAAGTCGATCGCATGGTCGAAGGCGCCCGTGCTGACTTGAAAGCCCGCGGCATCAAAGACGCAGATAAAGCCCCCATTCCTGACGACGTGTTCCGCCCACAAGCTGAAAAGCGCGTGCGTATGGGCTTGGTGGTCGCCGACTTGGTGCGTGCACAAAACCTGCAAGCCACCCCAGAAAAAATCAAAGCGCACATTGAAGAACTCGCGTCTAGCTACGAAAAGCCCGCCGAAGTCGTGCGTTGGTACTACAGCGACATGAGCCGTTTGGGCGAAGTCGAAGCCATGGTCATTGAAAACAACGTGACCGACTACATCATGTCGCATGCCAAAGTGAATGACAAAGCTATGTCGTTCGACGAACTAATGGGCCAACAGTGAAATACACCCTAGGAAACCACATGAGCGCTTCAGAAACTCAAGCCTTGGGCATGGTGCCCATGGTGATCGAACAGTCGGGTCGCGGCGAGCGGTCTTACGACATTTACTCGCGTTTGCTCAAAGAGCGCGTGATTTTCTTGGTGGGTCCTGTGAACGACCAAACCGCCAATTTGGTGGTGGCGCAGTTGTTGTTCTTGGAAAGCGAAAACCCAGACAAAGACATTTCGCTCTATATCAACTCACCTGGCGGCTCAGTGAGCGCTGGCATGTCGATTTACGACACGATGAATTTCATCAAGCCCCACGTCTCCACCCTGTGCATCGGCATGGCGGCGAGCATGGGTGCGTTTTTGTTGGCGGCTGGCGAGAAGGGCAAGCGTTTCTCTTTGCCCAATTCCAAGGTCATGATCCATCAGCCTTTGGGCGGCACGCAAGGGCAAGCTACCGAGATCGAAATTCACGCCCGTGAAATCCTCAAAACCCGTGAGCAACTCAACCGCATCTTGGCAGAGCGCACTGGCCAGCCTTTGGAAAAAATCGAGCGCGATACCGAACGCGATTACTACCTCAGCGCCTCCGAATCACAGGAATACGGTTTGATCGACAAAGTGATCGACAAGCGCGGTTAACATAGCCTTAACTTTGGCAAATTAATTACATGGCTGACAAAAAAGGCACTTCCAGCGAAAAAACACTTTACTGCTCGTTTTGTGGCAAAAGCCAGCACGAGGTCAAAAAGCTCATCGCTGGGCCTTCAGTCTTTATTTGTGACGAATGTATCGATCTGTGTAACGACATCATCCGCGATGAGTTGCCAGCGCTAGAAGACGCCACCAAAGAGCGCAGCGAACTCCCCACGCCGTCTGAAATTAAAAACAACCTAGACAACTACGTCATTGGCCAAGAGCCCGCCAAGCGCGCTTTGTCGGTAGCGGTCTACAACCACTACAAGCGCCTCAAGCACAAAGAGGGCGCCAAGAAAGACGACGTCGAGCTCTCTAAAAGCAACATTTTGTTGATTGGCCCCACAGGTTCAGGCAAAACATTGTTGGCGCAAACCATGGCCCGCATGCTGAATGTGCCGTTTGTGATGGCCGACGCCACCACCTTGACCGAAGCTGGTTATGTGGGTGAAGACGTCGAAAACATCATCCAAAAACTGCTGCAAAGCTGCGATTACGACGTGGAACGCGCCCAACGCGGCATTGTCTACATCGACGAGATCGACAAAATCTCCCGCAAGTCCGACAACCCGTCCATCACCCGTGACGTATCGGGCGAGGGCGTGCAGCAAGCCTTGCTCAAGTTGATCGAAGGCACGATGGCCAGTATTCCTCCTCAAGGCGGACGCAAACATCCCAACCAAGACTTCTTGCAGGTTGACACCACCAACATCTTGTTCATCTGCGGTGGCGCTTTTGCGGGACTAGAAAAAGTCATCGAAAGCCGAACCGAAGCGTCTGGCATAGGCTTTGGTGCCACGGTTAAAAGCAAAGAAAATCGCAGTCTGACCGATGTATTCGGTGCAGTAGAGCCCCAAGACATTATCAAATTCGGATTAATCCCTGAGTTGGTTGGCCGTATGCCTGTTGTGGCGACCTTGGCTGAATTGACCGAAGACACACTGGTACAAATCTTGACCGAGCCCAAAAATGCGCTTATCAAGCAATACGCCAAGCTCTTGGCCATGGAAGGCGCCGAGCTCGAAGTGCGTCCTGAAGCTCTGCGCGCCATCGCCAAAAAGGCCTTGGCCCGCAAAACGGGCGCCCGCGGACTGCGATCCATCCTTGAACAATCGCTAATCGACACCATGTTTGAGTTACCGAATTCAAGTAATGTTGAAAAAGTGGTGGTCGAAGAAGCGACCATCGACGAGAACAAACCCCCCTTGCTGGTGTACCGAGAGGCCGCCAAAAAGGCATAACGCAAAAACATGGGGACAGCGCCGGCGGCCTGTCCCCTTTTCACAGGAAGGCTGACCAAATGTCTGGACAACCACCGTTGCCACCCACCCCCATCGAGCTACCGCTTTTGCCGTTACGCGACGTCGTCGTGTTTCCGCATATGGTCATCCCACTTTTTGTGGGACGCCCTAAGAGCATCAAGGCGCTGGAAACAGCCATGGCCGCAGAGCGTCGCATCATGCTCGTCGCGCAAAAAGCCGCGGCCAAAGACGAGCCTGAAGTCACCGATATGTTCCAAGTCGGTTGTGTCTCCACCATCTTGCAAATGTTGAAGTTGCCCGACGGCACGGTGAAAGTGCTGGTAGAAGGACAACAACGCGCCAAAGTTGACGGCATTGAAGATGGCGAAGCGCATTTCACTGCGCATGTCACACCAATAGAAGTAGCCCCTGCTGAGACTGGCAGCGAAGTAGAAGCCTTGCGCCGTGCGGTGATGCAACAGTTTGACCAATACGTCAAACTCAACAAAAAAATTCCACCAGAAATTCTCACGTCCATTGCGAGCATCGACGACGCGGGCCGCTTGGCCGACACCATCGCCGCGCACTTGCCTTTGAAGTTAGAAAACAAACAAGTCGTGCTCGATTTGTCGTCTGTCAAAGAACGTTTAGAAAACCTCTACGAACAACTCGAGCGCGAAGTCGACATCTTGAACGTCGACAAAAAAATCCGTGGTCGTGTCAAGCGCCAAATGGAAAAAAACCAACGCGATTTTTATTTGAACGAGCAAGTCAAAGCCATTCAAAAAGAACTCGGTGAAGGCGAAGAGGGCGCTGACATCGAAGAGATCGAGAAGAAAATCAAAGCGGCCCGTATGCCGCAAGAGGCGCGTAAAAAAGCTGACGCCGAGTTGAAAAAACTCAAGCTCATGTCGCCCATGTCGGCCGAAGCCACGGTGGTGCGCAACTACATCGACGTGTTGGTTGGCTTGCCATGGGCCAAGAAAACCAAAATCAAACACGATTTGGGTAATGCAGAAAACGTGCTCAACGAAGACCACTACGGCTTAGACAAAGTCAAAGACCGCATTCTTGAATATTTAGCGGTGCAGCAACGTGTAGACAAAGTCAAAGCGCCTATTCTGTGTTTGGTTGGCCCTCCTGGTGTTGGTAAAACCTCTTTAGGTCAATCCATTGCCAAAGCTACAGGACGTAAATACGTGCGCATGGCATTAGGCGGTATGCGTGACGAAGCCGAGATCCGGGGCCATCGCCGCACCTACATTGGCGCCATGCCTGGCAAAGTTTTGCAAAGCTTGACCAAAGTCGGCACGCGCAATCCTTTGTTCTTGTTGGACGAAATCGATAAACTCGGCACAGATTTCCGTGGCGATCCTTCGAGCGCATTGCTCGAGGTGTTAGACCCCGAACAAAACAACAAGTTCGGTGACCACTACGTCGAAGTCGACTACGACTTGAGCGACGTAATGTTTGTCGCGACATCGAATTCGATGAATATTCCGCCTGCATTGTTAGACCGCATGGAAGTCATTCGTTTGTCGGGCTATACCGAAGACGAAAAAACCCATATCGCGATGAAATATCTGTTCCCCAAACAGATGAAAAACAATGGCGTCAAAGACAGCGAACTCACTGTAGAAGAAGGCGCCGTGCGCGACATCGTGCGCTACTACACACGTGAAGCGGGTGTGCGTTCTTTAGAGCGCGAGTTGTCCAAGATTTGCCGCAAAGTCGTCAAAGCTTTGTTGCTTAAACAAATGCAACCGCAAGTGGTGGTGACTGCGGACAACTTGAATGATTTCCTTGGTGTTCGGAAATATTCGTATGGCCGTGCCGAAGCTCAAAACCAAGTCGGACAAGTGGTCGGCTTGGCGTGGACCGAAGTCGGCGGCGATTTGCTGACCATCGAAGCCGCCATCATGATTGGTAAAGGCACGATCACGCGCACGGGTTCATTGGGTGACGTGATGAAAGAATCCGTTGAAGCCGCCCGTACTGTGGTGCGCAGCCGTGCACGCGTATTGGGCATCACCGAAGACTTGTTAGAAAAGCGTGATATCCACATCCACGTGCCTGACGGTGCAACACCCAAAGACGGTCCTAGCGCTGGTGCTGCTATGACAACCGCCTTGGTTTCTGCACTCACCGGTATTCCTGTGCGCGCCGATGTGGCGATGACTGGCGAGATTACCTTGCGTGGTGAAGTCACCGCAATTGGTGGCTTGAAAGAAAAATTATTGGCTGCATTGCGCGGCGGAATCAAAACCGTGTTGATTCCTGAAGAGAACGTCAAAGACTTGCAAGAAATTCCAGACAACGTGAAAAGTGGTTTGGAAATCGTGCCCGTGAAGTGGATCGATAAGGTGCTTGAAATCGCCCTAGAGCGCGTGCCTACACCCTTGCCAGACGATATCGCCGTAGTGCCAACGCCCCCAGCAAACGAGGGCGAATTGAAGGCGCAAGCGATTAAACACTAAGACGAAAAATCTCTGCTATAATTTTCATCTTCTGCGGGAATAGCTCAGTTGGTAGAGCGCAACCTTGCCAAGGTTGAGGTCGCGAGTTCGAGCCTCGTTTCCCGCTCCAATTAAGAAACAAGGGAAGCACCAGCTTCCCTTTTTCGTCAAAGCATACGGCTCGATAGCAAAGCGGTTATGCACCGGATTGCAAATCCGTGTAGGTCGGTTCGACTCCGGCTCGAGCCTCCAGTTAAATCAACAACTTAGCCCCGATTGGGGCTTTTTTGTGCGTGTTCTTTTGGGGCTTGTCCAACGCTCGTCCAACAAGGGGTGAGCATGTCAAGTATCAGAAAGCGCGGCGACAAGTGGCAAGCACGAGTCCATCGCAAAGAACATAAACCAGTAGTCAAATCATTCAACAGCAAAGCCGACGCAATTAAATGGGCGCGTAATGTTGAATCCCAACTAGACCTAGGAACATTAGCCCCCAAGCAGTCTATGCCGCGCATGATGCCGATGCTGGATCGTTACGTTGAGGAAGTTACGCCGACTAAGAAAGGCGCACCCCAAGAACGCTACCGAGCCGCGCAATTGAAGAAGACCAAACTGGCTGCCATGCACATGGACAAGATAACTGGCGAGGTCGTTGCCCAATACCGTGACCAACGATTGACTGAGGTGTCAAACAACACAGTGCGCTTGGAGTTGGCGTTCTTATCTGTAGTGTTTGAGCAGTGCCGTAAAGAGTGGGGCTTTGCGGTCAGTAACCCAGTCAAGCAAATCAGGATGCCAAAGCCCGGCAAGCCAAGGCAGCGCCGACTAGAAGCCGGTGAAGAAGATGCCTTGCTGGCAGCCTGCAAAGCCTCAGGGGCGCACTATCTGCATTCGTTTCTAGTTTTGGCTATCGAGA
>CANBZB010000059.1 GCA_947373745.1 Burkholderiales bacterium
CCCAACCCTGTGCCATAAACCAAATGGCTCGACAAAGACACCAAACAAGCCTTTGTAGGATTAGGCGTGAGTTTTCCCATCACACCTTTGCCCATACAGGGCATGAAATAAAACCAAGGCACCACCACACTGGCGGCACCAAATACAAAACCATCGACTAAGGTGGGTTGAATAATAGAAGCATGGATGAGCAGCCAATATATAACTGCATACAGCATGCTCACTGCGTAGTGCACGACCCATCCAAGTGGCAACTCATTGATAACAGGTGTTTCGTTGTCAATGGTGGGGTGGTACATAGTTTTTCTTTGTACAGTGAGTGTGAACCAACGCCCCACCATCGCCCAATTGGTGGCAGGAATACCCGTTAAGCGCTTTAATATTTGTTGCCATGCATCCATGGCTAAACACGCTAGTACGCCCGCAACAAAAATAGCGAGAACATCTTGATTCATAACAAGCCCTAATTCAGTAGATATTTAGATGTTAATTGCAGCCAGATAAATTTGATCTAGTCATTTCCCCTGCCCCACCGCCCAGACTATGGGTGAATTAGCTAGGTATTTACGCAAGACTTCAGTTGCTTGGGGCGCGGTGACTTGCTCAACCGCTTTGTCAAACTGCACACGTGCCATAAAGTCGTAACCATCAGACAAACCATCCGCCATGGTGGACGCAAAATTACTTTCTTTCCCTAAATAAGCCTTGCGACGCTCTGACCAGGTTTTTTTAGCGCGTTCAATATCAGAGTCGCGCAAACCATCCGTCAATACATGTTGAAGAACACTTTTCAGTTTTTCCATCGCTTTATCTGCCTGTGCAGATGCAGAGGTGGCGAACAGCACGATCGTGGTGCGTTCATCCAGCATAGAACCATTGACTACCATACCAGTCGAATACGCTATACCTTCTTTTTCTCTCAACTCTTTCCATATCAAGCTACTGGCATTTCCGCCAATCACCTCGACAGCCATTTGTAGTGCTGGGAAGTCTTTAGATTTGCGGTTGAGAGCGACCACTACATTCCCCGTCACTTTGGCATTTGTTGTGTCAGGCATTTCAACGCGGATAGGTGTAGTGTCTACAACTGCTGGGGCACGGGGGTCGGGCACGCGTTGATAGGCGATTACTGCAGAACTTGAAGATACAGTGTTTGACCACAGTGCACGCACGTCAGTTTCTTGCAAATTACCCACCACCCCAATACGCGCATGTGAAATTTTGACGAAGTCACCCACACAACGTTTCACATCCTCGTAGGCAAGTGACTTGATGTCAGCCATCTGGCCCTCATAGGTTTGCGGCTTACTCCAGTGCCCCGCTGGGAAATTATCAAAACGCAACCGGCTGGCGTTATCTGCCAATGCGACTGGATTTTTAAGTTGTGACTCGTAGTAGGCCATGAGCCCAGATTTATAACTGTTGAACTCTTTGATTGGCAGCAAAGGATCAGCCCACACTGAAAACAATGTAGTAAACGCATCAAGGAGGTTTTGACGCGATACTTCCAAGTAGATGCCGGATAAACCGATATTCCAGTTAGCCTTCAACTCTTCCATACGGCGACTCAAATCATCACGCGTAAGACCGTTGCCACCAAACTTCATCAAGGCACCTGCCGCACTGCATGCAGCTCCTCTGTCTTTTAATGTCGCTGCTGAGCCGTAATCGTTTTCAAAAACGAGCCACACCTTGTCACCTTGGGTTTTGCGCGAAATCAGGCTCGCTTGCGCTTTGTCGACGTCCAGATTAAAAGTTCTTGTAGCTTGTGCCAACTCCAATAATGACTTTGGCGCTGGATCGGCTGTAGAAAAGATACTGGGCCACACCTTGCCATCTACCCTTGAAACGGCTGGGGTTGGTGGCGAAATGACGAGGGGCGCAGGTTTATCGACGTGCCTCAGCAACACATCACTGCGGTTTATCGACACCACCCATTTTTTAAGTGCTTCGTTAGCCTCTTCAAGTTGCAAGGATTTCACCAGATCTCGCACCCAAAACATCAATCGCCAATCCCCTGCAACTTCATATTCCGAAGCAATCCTGGCGATTGATTCGTGCGAATCGAAGGCACGCTGCATTTCATTTAACTCAGACAACCTTGCGCGCTCCAATTGCGCTTGCGTCACGCCTTTGCTTGCGGCGTCTTGTATGTGTTGAATCAATTGTTGGGACAAAGCTTGCGCATCGGCCTCTTGCCCTGCCTTGGCAATGGCAACGAAGCGGCCGTAATCTGCCTCGGTGGATGTGTAGCAATAGGCAGAAACGGCTAACGCACGGTCCGTGACGAGGTCTTTTCGCAAACTTCCCCAATCGGCATCGCATATTGCGGTAACGGCCAAGTCCAGCGCATGGGCATCACGCTCCGTGACACCGGGTAATTTCCATGCACTGGCGGTTAGTGTGGTGCCCACCGATGCAAACAACTCACTGCGTTGGGTCAATGCTTGAGGACTATCGAATGTCCAATTTTGTTGCCTGATAGCGGAGGGATTTTTAGCAACTGAAAATTGTTGGCTTGCAAGTGCCAACACGCGCCGGTAGTCAAAATTTCCAGACACTATCAGTGCGGCGTTATCTGGTCGGTAATGTTTACGATGAAATGCACGCAAAGCTGAATAGCTGGTGTTTTCAATATCTGTCCTCGCGCCAATCGTAGAGCGCGAATAGCCATGCCATACAAAACTGTTGCGCCCAAGCGCATCAAAAACTAAGCGCGAGGGGTTGCGTTCTGAGTTTTCTAACTCATTACGCACAACTGTCATTTCACTGTCTAGGTCTGCTTTGGTGAACTTTGCTCGAATGAAGCGATCCGCCTCCAACTGAATGACCGCATCGACTTTATGGGGCTCTGACGACAGCGTTTCAAAGTAGTTGGTTCGGTCTGCCGTAGTGGTGCCATTCCAAGAGGCACCCATGGCAGTTAGGTCGTCTTTGATATTTTTACGACTACCCGCTCCTTTGAAAAGCATATGCTCCAACAAATGGGCCATGCCAGTTTCGCCATAGCCTTCCAACTTACTACCAGTCTTAACCAGTAACTCCACACGCACATTGCTAGCCGTTGGAAATGGAATCAAAATAATCTTGAAACCATTTGACAGCGTGTAACTGCTTATGCCTGCAGCAGAGACTTCTGTAACAAAGCTTCTATTGTTATCAGCATGCGCGCTACCTTGCATGCTGTTGAAAAGCAAAGTGATACCCACCGCATACAAGAAAAGTTGACTAAGAATTTTTTTCATTCTGTATTTTCTCACTCGCAAAATTTGTACTTCCCAATTAAACAAAGTCGTCCATTGCCAATCTATCTTTCCGCCCTTCTGTCAAACGCAAATAGGAGGCCCCAATGGGTAGACTTTTAAAAGATACCCGCCTACACTCTGACTATTCTGGTCAGAGTGCTATTCTGACTCTACTTCTTATCGAGAGGAGTCCTATGAAAGCATGGCAAATGCAAGAAGCAAAAGCTCGATTGTCCGAGGTTGTCAAATGCGCGGAGAGCGATGGGCCTCAAAACATCACGCTTCACGGCCAATCCGTGGCCGTTGTTGTTTCACGCTCCATGTTTGATCAACTTACCGCTAACAACAAATCCTTGGTTGAATTCATGCAGAGCTCACCATTATTTGGCGCAAACGACATTCACTTCGATCGCGACATAACCCCTGTACGCGAGGTATCCCTTTGAGCTATTTGCTAGATACCAATGTACTGTCTGAGTTAAGACGCAAAAATCCAGACCCAGGCGTGGTGGAGTGGTTCACAAATAAGCCCGCCTCCACTTTATTTTTAAGCGTTTTAACTTTAGGAGAACTGCGAAAGGGAATCGAAAAAATACTTGATCCAATTCGTAGTGCAGCCCTTACTGATTGGTTAGAAACAGATGTGTCCAGCTTCTTCACGGGCCGGATTCTGGCTATTGACGCAGAGCTTGCTGACACATGGGGGCGACTTACCGCAAATCATCCACGCCCCTTGCCTGCTATCGACAGCTTGTTGGCCGCAACAGCTGCTAAGCATGGCCTCAGCATAGTTACACGCAATGCACAAGATTTTGAAGGACTTGGCATAAAAGTCATCAATCCTTGGGCCCTACGCGATAGAACTCTTATTGCATAATCCCCGCGCCTAGTTAAAAAAGGGCGCAGTTTTCAATACCTGCTGCATATAGCCAACATGACTTCTCTAATCTCAGATACACCGGTTTACTTAACTGCGGCTTTTTATCTATTTGTCGACTTGCCCAATTACACAGAACGCAGAGCTGCGTTGTTGGCATTTTGTGAAGCGCATAACGTCAAAGGCTCTATTCTTTTGGCCAATGAGGGTATCAATGGAACCATTGCTGGTGCCGAACCTGATGTCCACGCTGTTTTAGGATATTTGCGTCAAGACCCAAAATTTTCCAGCCTAGAGCACAAAGAATCCTTTGCCAATAAACCACCTTTTCATCGCATGAAGGTGCGTTTAAAAAAAGAAATTGTCACCATGGGTGTAGATGGCATAAGCCCTACCAATATGGCAGGTACCTATGTCAAGCCAGAAGATTGGAACGCTTTAATTTCTGAGCCAGACGTAGTCGTTATCGACACGCGCAATCACTACGAAGTAGATATCGGAACTTTTAAAGGGGCTATTGATCCCAAAATTCAAAGTTTCTCGCAGTTACCAGAATGGGTGACACAAGCCAAGTCTTTAGAAGCCAAAAACGGTAAAAAGCCCCGAGTTGCCATGTTTTGTACCGGTGGCATTCGGTGCGAAAAATCAACGGCCCTAATGCGTACACATGGGTTTGATGAGGTGTATCACCTGCAAGGCGGAATTTTGAAATACCTAGAGGTCATACCGCCAGAGAAAAGTTTATGGGAAGGCGAATGCTTCGTTTTCGATGAACGCGTATCCGTCACCCACGGTCTACACGAGGGTAGCCAAGAGCTATGCAGATGCTGCCGCGAACCATTACCAGCCGATGCCAAAGCATCGCCCTTGTTTGAACTAGGCGTGAGTTGTCCCCGTTGCCATGCACACACCACAGACACGCAAAAGAACAGTGCACGCGAAAGACAAAAACAGTGGGAAATAGCTAAATCGCGACAAAGTGACCACATCGGTATTCCACAAAGACAACAAAAAATAAAAGCATTGCTACCGCAAGACGCGCCTATTCTTTATTCGTTCAGACGCTGCCCCTACGCCATGCGTGCGCGACTGGCATTACTCGTCAGTGGTGTGCGCTGTGAAATGCGTGAAATCACACTCGCCCATAAACCGCACAATATGCTCGAAGCATCCCCCAAAGGCACTGTGCCCGTGTTGGTACTGAAAGACCGGGTGCTGGACCAAAGCTTAGACATCATGCACTGGGCGTTGGCACAAAATGACCCAGAAGGTTGGTCTACCGATAGACAATCCCTTGATACAGAAGCACGGGCACTGGTTGGTATTTGTGACGATTCGTTCAAAAGACACCTAGATCGTTACAAATATCCGAATCGGTATGACTTGCAAGATGGACTAGCGGACCGCGAAGCAGGCACCGCTTATTTAGAGCATCTCAATACCCAGCTGATGCAGTCATCATTCCTGATGGGTGCTCAATGGTCTTGGGTAGATGCAGCCATTGCCCCATTTGTCAGGCAATTTGCGCGTACTGATCGCGTATGGTTCGATGCGCAAGCTTGGACTGCTCTTCAAAATTGGTTAACCCAATTTGAGCAGTCTGAGCGCTTTAACAAGGTGATGCACCGATACAAGATTTGGCATGAAGGGGCTAAGCCCGTAGCGTTTCCGCCAGATTAACTTGGCTTGATCATCACCTTACGCCATTTGATGGGGCCACCAGTGACGTTGTTCACGCCTGGACCAAATTGCAACGCAAACGGACCACTGGAGAACTTACCGTCTTGCACCGTCGACGTAGTGACACCATTTAGTTTGACCGTCAGTGATGTACCCTGCGCCACCACTTCCATCACATTCCACTGTCCGCCTGCTTTGTTCACGAGCGGAACAGGTACCTTGGCAAAGTTCACAATCGCACCAGTTCCGTAGCTTGGGTCTGGTCGAATATCCCAAATATTGACTTCGTATGCGCTGTCGGCTCCAATTTTTTTCGGATCAGTAGCGCGGATGAATATGCCACTATTGGTGTCCGTAGCAGCCCAAAACTCTGCGTAAATAGTGAAGTCTTTGTATGCGTTTTTAGAGACTAAAAATCCTGCGGTGCCTTTGTCAGCAACGATAGCGCCCTCTTGGACACGCCAATTGGCATCCCCGAGGACATTCCAATTATCTAAACCGTTGGCACCATCAATCAAAGTACTCCAGCCTGGTCCGCTTGGAACGCTGGAGCAACCAGCAAGGACTAGTGCACAAGCAATTGAATAATTAAGCACGAGCGCGCGTCTTTTCATGATTTGTCTCCAGTTATTGGTAGTTGATACTACCCTTTTAAAACACACCAGAGTCATCGCGTTTCTACCAGTTACACCTCTGCTTGCAAGGCTGCGGCTTTGGGTTTCATGCTTACTTCGTAAACTCGCCACCGTCCACAATCACATTCTCGACAATGCCTGCGCCATTTCTTCTGTTGGATGCTGCAGCCTTGTATTCCTCTGATTGAAAACAATTCACTGCCGCCTCAAACGTTGGGAACTCAAGCACCACAAAACGCTTGAAATCTTCTGGGCCTTCCATGATTTGGTATTTCCCACCACGCGCCAATACTTTCGCTCCGTATTTGGCAATGATGGCAGGTACTTGGTCGGTATATTTTTTATAACTGACAGGGTCGTTGATGATGCAACGTGATAACCAGTAGGCGGGCATTTTTATTCCTTCATTTTGATTTAGCTAACAACACCGATATTCCAAGGCACAAACTCATGATCGCCAAGTCCCAAGTCTTCGCTCTTCGAAGGCTTGCCAGATGCGACATCGCGTATCAAGTCAAATATGCCTTGCGCAACCTCTGGCATAGAAGAAGTGCCGTCTAACAAAACACCGCAATTGAAGTCCATGTCTTCAGTGAGTCGGTTGTACATGGGCGTATTGGTCGCCAGCTTGATCGATGGAACAGGCTTGGCACCGAACATAGAACCTCGTCCCGTTGTGAACAAAATCATGTTTGCTCCACCAGCGATTTGTCCTGTTGCTGAGCATGGGTCAAAGCCGGGTGTGTCCATAAATACAAAGCCTTTTGTTTGGACAGGTTCTGCGTAACGATAAACTTCCATCAAACCTGTGGTTCCACCCTTCATAGAAGAGCCCAAAGATTTTTCAAAAATATTGGCAAGCCCACCCACTTGGTTACCTGGACTCACCGCTCCGTTTATCTGCACATCGCGTCCCGGTGAATACTCTTCTTTCCACCAGCGAATACGTTCGATGAGCTTTTCACCTACCTCTTTGCTGCGTGCACGGCGCGTTAGCGTGTGTTCAACACCATAGATTTCAGGTGTCTCCGACAAAATAGCCGTACCGCCATGGCGCACCAAAATATCCATGGCCGCACCCAATGCAGGATTTGCAGTGATGGAAGAAAAACCGTCCGAGCCTCCACACTGCAAACCAATTTTGAGATGACTGACAGACACGGTAGATCGACGTGCTTCATTCGCCTCAGGCAACATCGCTTCGACTGCTGCAACCGCTGCCTCAATAGTTTTGCGCGTACCGCCCTCTTCTTGCATGACGAAGGTATACAACTTAGGACCTTGGCTCAGGCCCTCTTGCTCGAGCAAGCCTTGCATTTGGTTGCGTTCACAACCCAGACCGATGATCATCACAGCCGCGAAGTTTGGGTTACGTGCAAAACCACCGATGGTTCGACGTAACAACTGCATAGGCTCGCCACTCATCTCCATACCGCAACCTAAGCCGTGGCTCAAACCCACAACGCCATCTATGTGCGGGTACTTTGCTAATCGCTCGCCTTTAAAGGCCTCTGCCACTTTATGTACAACCGTTGCTGAACAATTGACTGTCGACAAAATGCCAATGAAGTTGCGCGTTCCTACATCGCCACTGGCACGCACATACCCCTCGAATGTGGCTTGTTCGTTTGGAGGAAGAATTTCGGTAGGCACATAGTCTTTGCCATATGCGTAATCACGGTCAAACTCTCTAAAGGTGACGTTGTGAGAATGCACGTAGGTGCCAGCCGCGATATTGACCGTAGCAAAACCGATACACACGTTGTATTTGAGAATGGCTTCGCCTACTTCAATATGGCGCGCCGCGATCTTGTGTCCTGAAGGCACTTGGCTACGACTGGTAATACCTTCAGACGGAATTTCCATACCAATAGCCACATCCGTGCGCGCAACGACAACGTTGTCGTTCGGGTGAAGGCGAATCACGGGACCCGTTATTTTTTTAGCATTCAAATCAATCATGGCCATACATCGTTCCTAAAAAGTTATTGCATCTTTAAAACATCAAAAGCCGCCTTCAGCCTTTGGTCATAATTTTGTCTGGTCTGCATAGCCTGCTCTTGAAGCCATACCGAAAACCCCTCGCCCGCTTTCATTCCAGTTTTACCCTCAGCAATTTTGTCGGCCACACAACGCGCCAGCACATGGGTATTTGAGAGACTGGGATAAATTTCTTCAGAGGCACGGGCCATGCTGTCCCAACCAGATATTTCTTTCTGTAATACAGGGCCAGCCGCCGCATAACGAAATCCAAAACTAAAGCGGACAGCGGTATCGACGTCTTCTGCCGATGCAATACCGCGGTCAATCAAATCCAATGCCTCGCGCATCAAAGCATGTTGAATGCGATTGGCAAGCAAACCTGGAATGTCTTGACGAACCAACACAGGTTTTTTACCCGCACAGCGATAAAGCTCACACACCGATTCAGCTAGGTGCGGGTCAGAGTCTGCGCCCAAAGCGACTTCGACCAAAGGCACCAAATGTGCAGGCATGAAGTAATGCGCGTTAAACATACGTGATCGAGTTTGCAAACCCTCTGCAATGCGACTGATAGGAAAACCTGAGCTATTCGTTCCTATCGGAATATGTCTTGGCACGCGATGGTCTAGCGCTTGAAACAATGCGCGCTTAACCGAAAAATCTTCTTTGACTGTTTCAATTAACCAGGCTACAGAAGTCCATTCGTTCCATTCGTCAATAAGACCGGCTTGAAGTGATGCATCGCTTGGAACTTGAGCGCCCAGCGTCTGCGCCAGTTTGCGTGCATCTGCCAAAGTGGCTTGGGCTTTGTCAATCGACCGACCCAATACCACCAACGGCATGCCTGCTTCTATAAATCCAGCGGCAATGCCGACGGCCATGGTGCCGGTGCCTAGCACCACAATCGTTTGGGAAGGATTAGCCGTTGTCATATGTATATTTCCTATTGCGCAACCGCTTAATCATCTTCAGCAGCATTGATTCCGGGAAATATTATCTCTGTGTATCCAAACTTCGTGAAGTCTCGCACGCGCATGGGATAAAGCTTACCGATCAAATGGTCACACTCATGCTGCACCACACGCGCATGAAAACCATCCACTGTGCGGTCTATAGCTTGGCCGTATTCATCCATACCGGTGTAGCGAATATGCGCCCACCTAGGCACTTCGCCGCGCAGGCCAGGCACGGATAAACAACCTTCCCAATCGAATTCTTCCGTATCGCCTATACGCGTGATGACTGGATTGATAAGCACTGTCGCCGGCACGACTGGTCTGTCTGGGTACCGCGGATTAACAGATACGCCTCCAAATATCACCAACTGCAAGTTAACACCGATTTGAGGGGCAGCCAAACCAGCGCCATTCACCGAAGCCATTGTTTCGCGCATGTCCGCTATCAATGCGTGCAACTCTGGTGTGTCAAATGTGGTGATAGGCTCAGCGATGCGCAGTAAATGGGGGTCACCCATTTTGAGGATTTCACGAATAGTCATGTTGGTATTGCAACATAATTAACAGCACAGTTTTATCGGTGAATACTAGTTTGACAAATGCAGATTTTGTAGATCCAATCAACGCGTGATTTCGCACGCAACATCTTTGAATAATTGAATTAACGCGCCCCAGTTCGATGGAAATATTTTTAGGACTTATCGCCTGCATTGCGGCAGTTTTTATGGGTGCGTATTTAGCGAAGAAACAGGCACGTACATTTTCTAGCCCAAGCCATGGGTTCACACAAGATACAAAACTAGGCGATGGGAAATTGCCTGCGGTGAATTATTTTGACTATGGCGATATGCGTTTCTTGCACTTAGGTTCGCCTGCGGTGCAAGGTTCCATGAAGATCAGCAAGCCGTTTGAAATACATCTTGAATACCAACAACGCATGATGGGTTGGTTGTTATTTACAGATTTAGAAAAAATCAAGCACTTACATACTATGCAACTGGGCCTGGGTGCTGCTTCTCTTACAAAATTTTGCAACCTAATGCTGGGCATGCAAACTACCGCCATTGAACTCAACCCGCAGGTCATAGAGACTTGCAGACTTTGGTTCAACTTGCCGGAGAACAACGACAGCCTGCAAGTGCTTATCGGCGATGCTGCCGAAGTTGTTCAACAAAAACAATGGTTCGGCAAAGTGGACGTCTTGCAAGTCGACATCTACGACCAAGACGCTGAGCATCCCGTTTTAGAC
The DNA here is from genome assembly GCA_947373745.1 of Burkholderiales bacterium. GTDB lineage: Bacteria > Pseudomonadota > Gammaproteobacteria > Burkholderiales > Burkholderiaceae_C > Limnohabitans. Next base: position 10,626 of record CANBZB010000059.1, read on the forward strand.
ACAGCACTTTTTTATTCAAACTGCAAACAGTTACTGACTGAAAACGGTTGCATGGCTGTGAATATTTTTGGGCGCCATTCCAATGCTAAGGAAAGTGCTAAAAAAATAGCCCAATCATTCGGCCATGACGCAGTGTGGATGTTCAGGCCCACCAAAGCGGGCAATTCCATCATGGTTGCCTTGCGCTCACCCCGTGCGTTTGATCAACATCAACTTGAGCAACAAGCCAAAGCCATTGAAACGCGCTGGCCATTGCCAACAAAGAACTGGTTAAAAGCACTCAAGCCTATATAGATTTAAGTCTTTAATTTCTCAACCCATACACCTGAAAAATCTACCGCACCATGCAAACCCAAATCGACCACTTGGTTATCGCTGCAAGCACACTAGAGCAAGGTGTGGCATGGTGTGAGGCAAATTTTGGTATCACGCCGGGTTTAGGTGGCGAGCATGCATTATTTGGCACGCACAACCGCTTATTCAAAATTGCCACACCGCAATTTCCGATGGCATATTTTGAAATCATTGCCATCAATCCGCATGCGGTGCGGCCTAAAAAAACGGTAGCCCTGCATCCACACCGGTGGTTTGATTTAGACAAGCCAGAATTACAAAAAGAATTAGCCAAAGAACCACGCCTCATTCACTTTGTTGCCAGTACGCCAGACATCAAAGCCGCGCGTATGGCACTGCGCATGGAAGGCATTGACCGCGGGCCCGCCATTCATGCAGAGCGGCAGACAAACAAGGGTGTATTGCATTGGCAAATTTCTGTTCGTGCGGATGGTCAACGCTTGTTTGATGGTGCGCTGCCTACCCTTATTCAGTGGGGTAAAACAGATGCTGTTGATCCCCTTCGGCTTCACCCCCGCAACACACTCCCCCGCTCTGGCGTTACTTTGCAAAGCATAGCCATCACGCATCCAAGTGCCGAAAAACTACAAGCAGCCTATGCATCGATTGGACTCACTGGTGTCTCTATCTCAGAGGGACCTGCCAATATCAAGGCAACGTTTAAAACGCCTAAAGGGATTGTGGTAATTGCCAACTAATCCATCTGCAAGCACCATAGCCCACAAGATCGACCTAGATAGTCTCGCGGCGCTACCACGTACCTCTGGGGTCTATATCTTCAAGGGAGAAGGAAAGCTTCCAATCTATATCGGCAAGAGCGTCGATATTCGCGCCCGAGTCATGAGTCACTTACGCGCCCCAGATGAAGCCAGCATGATTGCCCAAACACGCCGTATCGATTTCATCGAAACGGCCGGCGAGATTGGCGCTTTGCTACTTGAATCTCGCATGATCAAAACGCTCAACCCACTATTTAACCAAAGGCTAAGACGAATTCGCACACTTTGCTCTATTCACTTGCACCCAACTAACACCGGTGTAGTGCCAGAGATCGTGGACAGTAGATCTGTCAACCTAGGATCAACACCCTCGCTCTATGGATTATTTTCATCGTCCCATGCCGCTCGGGCAAAACTTAAAGCGCTAGCGCAGCAACATATGTTGTGTATGTCGATTTTGGGTTTAGAGAAGTCATCCAAGCGTGGTTGCTTTGGGCTGCAAATCAAAACCTGTTTGGGCGTCTGCGTAGGAAAAGAAGATCGTCCAACGCATGATGCGCGTCTTTTTACTGCGTTGGTAGATTCACAAGTGGAGCTGTGGCCATTCAGTGGCCCCATTGATTTGATTGAAGAGGCAGCAGATGGATGGGTGCAACGCCATCGTGTGAATAATTGGTGTTATCTGGGAACACAATGCTCCAAATCGGGGGGAGCAGGCAAGCTATCCGAACTGAAGCAACATGATTTCGATCTCGATAGCTACAAAATTTTGGTCAAACCCATCATGCTAAAAACAGTGAAAGTTCAGACTGTGGACCAGTAACGATTGCATATTTAGCAAGGCTGCAATCAGCAGCCGACCCATTAATGTGCGCTTGGATACCACCAAAATTTTTTAACATAAAGCCACTTTCTAATGGGCGATTTAACAACCAGCAACAAAAATCCAATTGAAAGTAAACACCAGACAGCTGGAAATTCATTAGGATTACTTGTTGATAGCCTAGCTAAAAAAGGCCCCATCAATAAATGATAAAGCGTAAATTTCCATGATCCATATAGAACCGGCAAAATAAACGCGGCCACTATGTATGGCATCCAAACAATCTCATATCCAAACAACATGAAGTTGAAAAGATTGTTCACCGGCAACTCCCATGCAATATGCCAGTTTCCTGATACTGAACACAACTGATCTGCACACAACGGTAAACCACGAGGGGTTAATTCGCTCCAATTAAATGGGTATATCTTTAAAAGCATTAGCACCGTTGCAATGAAACACAAGGTGTAGACCGGAATTCTGATTCTATTTTTGACAATGCTCGGTATGAAATGCATGGACATCATGTTCACAAAAAATGGCTGCACAGCAATGTGAAAAAAACCTAGTAAGGTCGCAATCTGATTCATTGGTTTGCTGCACGAGTCGATCACGGTATATGTAAATGCCTGCAGAATTTCCATCAGCGAGAAAAAAGCCAAGCAACCCCATAATTCAAAAGGTTCTTTTTTTTTGACTGCGTAAATACACCCGACAAAGCCACATGTCGCCAATATCGTTGATGCAGTTCCGTTCCAGCACATACAAGCCCCTTAATTTTTGATAATGA
>CANBZB010000060.1 GCA_947373745.1 Burkholderiales bacterium
GCAATGGCTTGGGGTGATTGTGTTTTTAATACTTTGATGAGCTCAGTCGACTGTTTGACAAACAGAGGTTCAGAGTGCGGCACACCATCAGCAGGTGTTTCAAAGTCTAAAGATTTAGCAGGTGAAAGCAGAAATAGCATGGTTCAAAAGAAAAGGCTTCACAGGGAAGCCTTCATTATGCGGTCACTCTACAAAAAGCAACCTTAGTAGATAAATTAGGCGATGTCACCCGCCAAACTGGCGAGCGTATCCGCCGCAACCTCTAAGTGCGCCGGATAGTTGGTGTGGTCACAACCAATCTTCACAGCAGCACCCGCTTTGATGGCCGCACAAGTTGGCGCATCAAACTCAAACCGCACAAAGTGCACTGCAGACGTTTTTTCGTCGTTTTCGCGGTCTAGGTCTTCGTCTGCAATGGCATAGACACGGGCATGGCCTTCTACCTCGACAAACATGCGGTCTTCGATGCCGATCAATCTTGCCAATTCACGTTTGCGTTCATTGATGTCGGTGTATTCCAACATCATCGTGGCCTTCCAGTTGGTACCTGATGGGACAAGAGGTGCGTAAGCTTCAATCTCTTGCAAGATGCCCTCTTCTTCAAATACTTTTTCAATCCGCAGCATTTCTTGTATTTGATAACGAATCGTGGTTTCGCTCTCAAATTGCAAGTTGACATGCTCACCCAATGACACGCTGCGTAATTTGCGGTGCGCGATGACTTCCGGCTTGTGCACTTTGCGCCACTTGGTGTAGGCCTCTAGTGACATCAAACTCTCAGGCGTGATGTGTCCAGTTAGTTGCATAAAAATTCTTTCAATTTAAGACAAGCCGTAGGCTTTGCGCACCAAGGTAAGCGGGTGGTTGAGTTCTGGCGCACCCAAACCATTGACCTCAAAACCTTGGGCAATATGGTGACCGCCTAATGGGCAGTCTGAACTGATGAAGTCTGGCTTGCTACCGTCTTTCATGGTGGCCATGGCTTTGAAAACGGGTTTACCAATCTTCATCGCATATTCGTGCGAACCTTTTTTCACACCGTAGGTACCGGCATGTCCTGAACAACGCTCAATCGTGTTGATTTCTGTGCCAGGAATCATTTTGAGCATTTCTTCGGTTTTCTTGCCAATGTTTTGCACGCGGCCGTGGCAAGGAATTTGGTAGCTCACATTGCCAAGTGCTTGTGGGAATTCTGTTTTCAACAAGCCATCGCGCTTGCGTGCCATGAAGTATTCAAACGGATCCCACATATGGTCTTTCACCAGTTGTGTATCTAGGCAATCGGGAAACATGAGTGGCAACTCTTGTTTGAACATCAATGCACAACTCGGCACTGCCGCCATGATGGCGTAGCCTTCCTTAGCGTATTTGGCTAATACGGGGATGTTGGCTTCTTTGGACGCATGGACAGAATCTAGATCGCCCAATTCCAGCTTGGGCATGCCACAGCATTTTTCTTTTTCCACCAACACATAGGGTATGTCGTTGTGGTCCAAGATTTTTAACAAGTCGTGGCCAATGCCAGGCTCGTTGTAGTTGATGTAGCAGGTGGAATAAATCGCCACCTTACCTGGTGTTTTTTCGCCGTCCACTACTTTGGTGGCGGCGGCAGTTTCTGCAGTGGAGCGGAATTTACGCGTTGCCAATGCAGGCAGCCACGCGTTTTCGTCAACGCCCAACACTGACTCCATGACACTACGCGCAGCTTTTGTTTTGTTCACAGCATTGACCGCTTGAACCACGATAGGAATACCTGCCAATGAACCATGTGTATCGGTGGACGCTAAGAACTGCTCTGCCGCACCCACTTCACCTTTTTTGAATTTGATCGCCTTGGCACGCAACATGGTGTGCGGGAAATCAAGATTCCACTCATGCGGGGGCGTGTAAGGGCACTTGGTCATGTAACAGAGGTCGCACATAAAGCATTGATCGACCACTTTCCAATAGTCTTGCTTGGCGACGCCATCGACTTCCATGGTGGGGCTTTCGTCTACCAAGTCAAACAGCGTAGGGAAGGAGCCGCACAAGCTCACGCAACGGCGACATCCGTGGCATATGTCAAAAATACGCTCGAGTTCATCGAAGCATTTTTCTTCGTTATAAAAATCTGGGTTCTGCCAATCTAGCGGGTGGCGCGTAGGGGCTTCTAAATTGCCTTCTTTAGCCATTGCGGTGCTCCAAATATAAAAAGTAATACAAGTTTTAGTAACAGAAACGGCTTGTAAAACAAGCCGTTTGAATTACTGCTGCACCCTTTAGGGTGCAGCCATCATGTCAATTAATCTACCAACTCAGCCAAAGCTTTGGCGTAGCGGTTGGCGTGTGAACGCTCGGCCTTGGCCAAGGTTTCAAACCAATCTGCGACTTCGTCGAAGCCTTCTTCGCGTGCCGTCTTGGCCATACCTGGGTACATGTCGGTGTACTCGTGGGTTTCGCCAGCAACAGCAGAAGCCAAATTGTCACGGGTTGAGCCAATCGGCATACCAGTCGCTGGGTCACCAGATTGCTCTAGAAACTCCAAGTGACCGTGTGCGTGGCCTGTTTCACCTTCAGCGGTAGAACGAAACAGAGCGGCCACATCGTTTTGGCCTTCAACGTCTGCTTTGTTCGCGAAATACAAATAACGACGGTTAGCTTGTGATTCACCTGCGAAGGCGTCTTTCAAGCATTGTTCCGTGCGCGAGCCTTTGAGTGCTGCCATGGGAATATCTCCAATTGGTTAAAGAAATGCTTTGGCTTGTGTGCGCCAAAGACACGCAAGGGTAACGGCAAAAGATGACACGGTCTAATAAGATCAATCAATACCAATCATTGACAAAGGCTATGCATACTGGTTTTCCCTTTAGTCACTAGCTAAAATGCCGTATGACTACGACCTCTCCTGCACAACCTGGGCTAGAAAGCCTCTCCAAATCATTCGAACCAGCTGCTCTTGAAGCCCATTGGGGCCCCGAATGGGAAAAACGAGGCTACGGCATCGCTGGTTTTCGTGGCACACAACAGCCACAAGCAGATGCTCCCAGCTTTGCGATTCAGTTACCACCGCCCAATGTCACGGGCACGTTACACATGGGCCATGCGTTTAACCAAACCATCATGGACAGTTTGACGCGTTATCACCGCATGTCAGGCTTCAACACCGCATGGATACCCGGCACCGACCACGCAGGTATTGCCACACAAATCGTTGTTGAGCGCCAACTGCAAGCGCAAAACATCAGCCGCCACGATATGGGGCCCACACCTGCACAAGCGCGCAAAAATTTCGTCGCCAAAGTGTGGGAGTGGAAAGAACAATCGGGTAACACCATCACCCAACAAATGCGACGCATGGGCGATAGCGTCGATTGGTCACGTGAATACTTCACGATGGACCCGAAACTATCTGAAGTTGTCACCCACACTTTTGTAAAGCTTTACCAACAAGGCCTCATCTACCGCGGCAAACGCTTGGTCAACTGGGATCCCGTATTGCAAAGCGCAGTGTCTGATTTAGAAGTAGAAAGCGAAGAAGAAGACGGCCATCTGTGGCACATCTGCTATCCCTTTGCAGATGGCCCGCAAACCGTCGATGGTTCCAGCGCTAGCGGTCTAGTAGTTGCGACCACTCGACCTGAAACCATGCTCGGCGACGTCGCCGTGATGGTGCACCCAGAAGACGCGCGCTACCAACACCTCATTGGCAAACAAGTGCAGTTACCGCTTTGCAATAAAACCATTCCCATCATTGCGGACGAATACGTCGACAAAGCATTCGGCACAGGCGTGGTGAAAGTCACACCTGCACACGACGCCAATGACTACGCCGTAGGCCAACGTCACCAACTCCCCATCATTGGCATCTTGAATTTAGACGCCACCGTCAATACCCACGCACCTGCACCCTACCAGGGCTTAGACCGCTTTGCTGCACGCAAGCAAGTCGTCAAAGACCTTGAAGCGTTAGGACTGCTGGTTGAAATCAAAAAACACAAACTCATGGTTCCGCGTTGCGCGCGCACCGGACAAATTGTGGAACCCATGCTCACCGACCAATGGTTCGTGGCCATGAACAAAATCAGTGACCAAGACCCCACAGGCAAGAGCATCGCGCAAAAAGCCATAGATGCTGTGCAATCTGGTCAAGTCGCCTTCGTCCCTGAAAACTGGGTCAACACCTATAACCAATGGATGAACAACATACAAGACTGGTGCATCTCGCGTCAGCTCTGGTGGGGCCATCAAATCCCTGCGTGGTACGACGAGGAAGGCAATGTCTACGTTGCCAGCAACGAGGCTGAAGCGCAAGCACAAGCACCAGGTAAAAAATTAAAACGTGATGAAGACGTACTAGACACTTGGTACTCATCTGCCTTAGTTCCCTTCAGCACAATGGGCTGGCCTGAGAAAACCCAAGACTACGACTTGTATCTGCCAAGCAGCGTGTTGGTAACAGGCTACGACATCATCTTCTTCTGGGTCGCCAGAATGATCATGATGACCACCCACTTCACCGGCAAAGTCCCCTTCAAACATGTCTATATCCACGGCCTAGTGCGCGATGCACAAGGCAAAAAAATGAGCAAATCTGAAGGCAATGTGCTCGACCCCGTAGATTTGATAGACGGCATCGCGCTCGAACCTTTGCTAGAGAAAAGATCGCAAGGCCTGCGCAAACCCGAGACCGCACCCCAAGTCAAAAAGATTACGCAAAAAGAATTTCCAGACGGCATTCCTGCCTATGGTGCAGATGCATTGCGCTTCACATTTGCAGCCCTAGCCTCTTTAGGCAGAAGCATTAACTTCGACAGCAAACGCTGCGAAGGCTATCGCAACTTCTGCAACAAACTGTGGAACGCCACCCGCTTTGTACTGATGAACTGCGAAGGGCAAGATTGCGGCTTGAAGGAACACACCAAAGCAGAGTGCCAACCGGGCGGTCCTGCGCATGGCTATATGTCGTTTAGCCAAGCAGACCGTTGGATTGCATCGTTATTGCAACAAACCGAAGACCAAGTAGCCAAAGGGTTCGCAGACTATCGCCTCGACAACGTGGCCACATCGATTTACGAATTTGTGTGGAACGAGTATTGCGATTGGTATCTGGAAATTGCCAAAGTACAAATTCAAACCGGTACCGAGGCGCAACAACGTGCAACGCGCCGCACCTTGATCCGCACACTAGAAGCCATATTGCGCTTGGCACATCCCATCATTCCGTTCATCACCGAAGAGTTATGGCAAAAAGTAGCACCCGTGGCTGGCATTGGCGGTGAGTCGGTGAGCATTGCAAGCTATCCCGAAGCGCAACTCAACAAAATTGATCCCCATGCGATTGACAACGTGAACCAGCTCAAAGCGCTGGTCGATGCATGTCGCAATTTACGTGGTGAGATGGGCGTGTCGCCCGCTACACGTATGCCACTTTTTGTATTGGGTAACGCAGAATTCATGCGCGCCAATGCTGCAGTGTTGCAATCGTTGGCCAAACTCAGTGAAGTGAAAGTGTTTGACGAAGAAGCGGCGTGGCAAACTGCCGCCCAATCTGCACCCGTTGCAGTTGTTGGTGAAACGCGCTTGTGTCTGTTTATGGAAGTCGATATCGAAGCAGAAAAAGCCCGACTTCAAAAAGAAGCGGCCCGTCTAGACAATGAAATCACGCGTGCGGGTGTGAAACTCAGCAACGAAGCTTTTGTAGCCAAAGCACCGCCGCAAGTGATTGCACAAGAGCGTCAAAGGGTTGAAGAATTTACTGCGATGTTGGCTAAAGTGCGTGCGCAGTTAGCGCATGTCGACAAATAATTAACGTCGCTTAAGGACGTGAATAAAGTCATTGCCCACAGTTTCTTGCGATAACAATTCGTTGCCTGTTTGTTTAGCAAAAGCTGCAAAGTCACGCATAGAACCTGGGTCAGTCGATGTCACCTGCAATGACTGACCACTTTGCAAAGTAGCTAGTGCTTTTTTTGCTTTTAATATAGGCAAGGGGCAATTAAGGCCACGGGTGTCGAGTGTGAGATCGATATGCATGGTTTTTATTCTATATTTTGCGCGGCACGCTCTTCCCACGTCATAAAGCGTGGCTCAATACCTTGGGTGCGCAACCAGTCGCCTACTGCAAAACCGGTACCTGCTGGCCAACAAATCACATCTTCAGGTTTGTAGAGTTTGTACTCTGCCAATTCAGGCGACAACTTAATTTCGCCATCGGCGACTGCGTGGTACGCGATGATGACTTGGTTCATGCGCTGAAAGTCATACACCCCCACCAACTGCAAAGCACTGACTTGCAAATTGGTTTCTTCTGCAATTTCTCTGGTGACACCTTCTTGAGGAGACTCGCCCGCTTCCATAAAACCTGTGATCAAAGCAAAACGTCTGCCCGTCCAAGCAGCATTGCGTGCGAGCAAGATTTTTCCTTGGTACTGCACGATGCCCGCAAGCACAGGCGTGGGGTTGTTCCAGTGCGTCCAATCGCAAGCTATGCAGCGTAAACGCTCCACCCATCCGCCGTCTTCTTGTTTAGGAACCAATTCCAGCGGCGTTGCACAACTTGGACAAAAACGAAATGCACTCATGATGGAAACACCCCTGTAGACAAATAACGATCGCCGCGATCACACACAATAAACACAATCGTAGCGTTCTCTACTTGTTGTGCAATTTGTAAGGCTACCCAACAAGCACCTGCAGCGGAAATACCTGCAAAGATTCCTTCTTCACGCGCCAAGCGACGGCACATATCTTCTGCGTTTTGTTGGCTCACCAATACCAATTCGTCGACATGGGTAGCGTCATATATTTTGGGCAAGTAAGCCTCTTGCCACTTACGAATGCCTGGAATGCGTGAACCCTCTTGCGGTTGCGCACCAATGATGCGTATGGCTGGGTTCATGGATTTCAAATAACGCGAGACTCCTGTAATGGTTCCTGTGGTGCCCATTGCGCTAACGAAGTGTGTAACACGCCCTTGCGTGTCTTTCCAAATTTCAGGGCCTGTGGTTTCAAAATGGATGCGCGGGTTGTCGTCGTTACCGAATTGGTCAAGTACACGCCCCTTGCCTTCACTCTGCATTTTTTCTGCTAAGTCGCGTGCGTACTCCATGCCTCCGCTTTTGGGCGTCAAGATGAGTTCGGCGCCAAATGCTTTCATCGTTTGGGCACGCTCAATAGAGAGGTCCTCCGGCATGATCAGCACCATGCGATAGCCTTTGATGGCAGCGGCCATTGCCAAAGCAATACCGGTGTTGCCAGAAGTTGCCTCAATTAAAGTGTCGCCTGGCTTAATTTCTCCGCGCTCTTGCGCACGTTGAATCATTGACAACGCAGGACGGTCTTTGACAGAGCCTGCCGGGTTATTGCCTTCTAGTTTTCCCAAAATGACATTACCGCGTGTTGCATTTTCTTTCGCACCAATGCGTTGCAATGCGGCTAATGGCGTTTTACCGATCGCTTCTTCGATCGTGGGATAAGTAGGCACGTAATTTTTGGATTGCATATGGATTAGAAATTGATTTAATTTTCACGATCCGCCTTCAAGGCAAATGCTAAGAGAACAATTTAGGAATTAATCTTTTTTCTTTTTATTCACAATGTCAGGCGTAATAGCGTCAACCGTATTGACCACTGTTTTAACACTGTAAACAACCGCACTGCCAGCCACATCAGCGACCGCTATCGCCGTACTGCAAGACGCAAGCAAAAAGCTGATGAAGGTCATGATGAGCACGCGCATATTAAATTTCCTTAGAAAAACAGGATGGAGTATCAAACTGTAACAGTTAGCCAATGCATGGCTGCTTCGTTAACTTGACCTCACCCATCATGCGTCGGGTAAGGCACTTTGTTCGATATCGTACATATGTGAGAATGGAAATATGCACGCATTCGAAGATAAGTATTTTTTAAACACTGTTGTAGTGCCATTTATCTGGATAACTACGCTCTATTCAGCCATTTATTTTCTGAACAACTGGCTCACTGGCTTCTTGTACCTTGTCCCAGGCGCACACCTTGTGCACTTACCAACGGGTTTCAAACTGCTATTTATCTTGATCAGCGGGTGGATTGGTGCACTATCGATTGGCTTTGTTGCATTCATCTATGGTTTCTTTTTCATGTTCAAGGGTGATTTGCCTCTAGACCTTGAGCTTGCTGTCATTGGTGCGCTTACACCTTATTTAACTTATCTCTTTTTTAAAAATAAATTTGAAATACAAAGTGATTTACTTTGGCTAACCCAAAAAAGAGTCTTGGTTATGGGGCTTATGTATGCATCATTAAACAGCGCTTTGCTGCAAATGGTTCTCTTTTGGAACGGTATAACAACCGATTTTTTGAATGGATTGCTCGTCATGTTTATTGGCGACCTTACAGGCTTGTACTGCTTATTTCTACTTATAAAACCTGTCAGCAAGCTTTTCAATATAAAACCGCCATCCGTGCAAGCTGACAAACCTACAACGAAACCCGCAGCCAAAGTGATTGATTCTTAATACGAATGCAGTGGTACAAATTGGCTAGCCTGAAATAACTAGGTATAAAAAAACACCTGTTGCATAGTTAAAAAAACACGTATTCCCATTACATTGCATTGCCCAAACTTGATGTATTTCAAGTTTATTTGAGGCGCAGAGCAAGCCATTTTTTAGGGGAATCGTGTGAGCAGGTTTGGATATTTTTTAGTCATAGTTTTAGTCACCGCAGAGCTTGGTGCAATGAACTTCGCATTAGCGAACAAAACCAAAAATAGTTTTAGTGCAATCTCCCGTATTACGAACTTAGCCCAAACTGACGTCTTGGGCAATGTTATTTACAAACCTTCATATTCTTTGGTTAACCAAAAATGAATACAGACCTTCTCAAAGTTTTTCCTAGCGCCGGTCTGACAGCCTTTTTTTTCGCCCTATTTATTCAACCTCTACCAAGCTTGGCTAACAGCGCACAAGCCAGCACAAGCGAATGGAAAGAAGAAGTGTCATTTACATATGCAGGAAAGTGCTTTAACGGCAAAAGTTACTGGATGTACGCGTCTGAAAAAATAGAAAACGGCAACGTAGTTCCCTATTTCATTTACAAAGGGCCCGTGGGAAGCGGAACCGTTCGAACAGCGACTTCACCCAAAGTCATGGTGCAACGGATCTGCCGCGAAAAGGCAGATATCGTTGATAACTTTTAAAAGAGCGCTTCTAATTTAGCGCGAGCTTACTTGCCAGCGTTAGGAAAAAACAGTTGCTCGCCACCAATTTTGTAGCCGGCAATAACGGCTTGCCCTGTTGGTGACACGACCCAGTCGATAAATTTCTGTGCAATATCTGCTTTGACATGGGGATGCTTAGCTGGATTGACAGCTATGACACCATATTGGTTGAACAAGCGGCTATCCCCTTCCACAAGAATCTTCATAGAACCACGATTCTTGAAACTCAGCCAAGTTCCACGGTCAGCCAGAACATACGCGTCAGTCGACGCGGCAATATTCAAAGCAGGTCCCATGCCGCAACCACATTCTTTGTAGCCGGCGCCCTTGTTCTCTAGATTGGCATTTTTCCAATAGCGCAGTTCAGCTGCATGCGTACCGCTTTTGTCTCCCCTTGAAATAAATGACGCGTTTGTTGTCGCCAAATTTTTAAAAGCGGTCATGATCTCTTTACCAGCCACCTTGGCAGGATCGCTTGCTGGCCCGATCAAAACAAAGTCGTTGTACATCACAGAAAAGCGTTTGAGGCCAAAGCCATCAGCCACGAATTTTTCTTCAGCAACTTGGTCGTGCACAAACAAGATATCTGCATCTCCTCTGCGCCCCATGTCTAGTGCTTGTCCAGTTCCCAAAGCAACGACTTTGATTTCAATACCCGTGCTTTTTTTAAATTCGGGCAGCAGGTGCTGAAACAACCCGGATTGTTCGGTTGACGTTGTAGAGGCCATTACCAAACTTTGGGCAAGGCAGGCCATGCTTGCGCTTGTTAGAAGATAGGCAATAAAAGCTTTGATCAGTGATTTAGTCATACGATGTATTTTCGCGCATACAAGCAACAATGGATAGTTTTAGATTTGATTTTGCAGGCACATGCACCTATATTAAGGGTTTAAGGCTTACATGGTGCTACTTTTATGAACTTTCCACTCAGTCACATATCTTCTCTTTGCAAGTACACCGGCATTAGCTTTACAGCTGGCGCTATTACCCATGGATTTTTTAGTGGCGAACGGGCAATTTGGACGGCCGCATTTGGAATTGCTATTTACTTAGTAGGCGGCGTCTTAGAAAAATTTGCCCATCCCGATAAAGCGCATAGCTGGACGGACATCTTGGCTATTGGCATTGTGGCTTCTATTGGTTTGGGCTTTTTCACAGGCGGACTTCAACACTTTCCTGACTCCCCCGCAAGAAGTTCATGGGTAGTACCCGTGGGATTTGTGATGTCCTTCCTTGCCATGTATTGGATGGACGGTAAGGGCAAGGTAAGAATGAAGAGTCTACTTACCTATGGTGCTATCAGTACAGCGATTGTTGTTGCGGCATCTTTTTATGCTCTCGCCTACTTCAATGAACATGGGGGTGACAGCCATAGCCACGACCATGCAGCAGCTACGGAAATTACAATTGCACCGATAAAAGAGGTGCGTATAGAAGTGGATGACAACATGCGCTTTGTTCCCTCACAATGGGAAGCGCAAGCGGGCGAGCCCATTCGAATCATCTTGGTGAATAAAGGCAAGGTTGACCATGAGCTAGTGTTCGGCAATGAAAAAGAAATCATTGCGCATGCGAAAGAAATGGCGAATCCAAATTCCAAGGCTCACCAGCACACCAACGAAATTTCAGCAAAACCAGGCCAGCAAGCTGAGTTAGTTTGGACCTTCAAAGAGCCTGGTCAATATGCCATGGCTTGCTTTGAGCCTGGCCATTACGAAGCAGGTATGAAAGGGGTTATCAATGTGGTGGGCCACAAGCACTAATTATTAAAGCCACTGAGACAAATCCCTCAACAACACACCCTCAGCTGTTTGGAGCAGCAACGTCCAAGTAGGTGTTCGGGTTTTATGGTTTGATCCGATAAGTATCACTCCTGAAGATATGCGTAAGTAATTTGGACTGGCTTTCGAATTAAGGTGTCGGTTCAAACGACACTTGAATATCAGGGGCCGAAAAGATGATGGACTAACGCTTGCTCTGAAATAGAGGACAGAAGGCCATTTAGATTCTTAGTAGTTGAAGGACACCAACGACCATTGTCAAATCTGAACCAATGTAGTCAGGTTGCCGGCCAATGGCCTCACTTGGGAGATTTTGCCGATTTATCCAGAGCGTCTTAAATCCATACCAAGTTGCTCCTAAAGCGTCCCATGCATTGCTAGATACAAACAGCACCTCTTCTTTGCTGACTGGAATAGTTAGTTGGACTAGTCCGTAACTCTCAGGTGAAGTTTTAAACAAGCGAATCCGATCGACGGAGATGATGTGATCTAAAACATCTTCCATCCCTGCACTTTTGACCGCACTGGCAAGCATCTCAGGACTACCGTTGGAAAGAATGGCCGTAGTCAAACCCATCACTTTGATTTTTTGCAGCACAGCTAAATTTTCCGGGAATGGCGTAAGGCGGGAGTACTGCTCCATCAACTTGTTAACTTGCTCTGAACTACGGTCAAGCTTTAGACGATCTAAGGTGTACTCCAGCGACAACTTAGTAAGTTCCCAAAACGGTTGGTAGTATTTGCTGCCATTTGAGTTGTGCGGGTCTGACTGCGTGATCAAACGCGTGTATTCAATCTGCTTGTCACGCCACTTAACAGAAATGTCTGCTCCATGACTTGGATATAACTTTTCAGCTAATGCTTGTATGGAGTAGACATCAAACAGCGTGCCGTAGGCATCAAATACGACCGCTTTTATTGGCATTCGTTATGCCTTAGGGTTTTTAAGGCGTTCGTTAGATGGGAAAAGCATTTTTCTGGCGTCTTCATCTACTTCTGTTTTGAAGTTGAACTTTGTCTTTAATGCTTCCGCGCGTTGAGCCGCTGGACGCGCATTGATTTCGTCTAGTAAGCGTTTGACATGGGGGAGTTTTTCCCAAGCATCTGCACCTAAAACAAATGGCGCGACACGAGCCCAGCCCCACACAGACATATCTACGATGGTGTATTCATTACCCATCATGTAAGGCTGCTTTGCCAGCACATCATTAATGATGTGCCAATGACGCCATGCTTCGAAGTCATAGCGGTTGACTGCGTACTCTTTAGGCTCTGGTGCAAAGTGCTTGAAATGAACTGCTTGACCGCAGTAAGGACCAATACCGGTAGCCACAAACATTAGCCATGAGTACATCTCACCTTTATTTTTAGGCGTATTTGCAGGTACGAACTTACCAATCTTTTCAGCCAAATAAAGCAACATGGCATTGCTATCAAAAACGCGAACATCTCCATCCATCATGGCTGGAGTCTTGGCATTAGGGTTGATAGCTTTGAAGGCATCAGAATGCTGCTCGCCCTTTCGCGTGTCAACAGCAATTAGCTCATAGGGTTCACCTGTCTCTTCAAGATATAACGCTATCTTTAAAGGATTGGGTGAAGGATGAAAATAAAACTTAATCATGATTGGTGCCTTTCTAAGGATAGTCCAGAAAACTAAATGAATGCAAGCCAAATACCAAGCGGCAAGAATGCCAAACTCAACAAGTGACCCACAATAACAGTAGAAGCCACTTTATTGGGCTCCACTTGAAATTTGTCAGCGAGCATGAAATTGAATACTGCTGGCGGTAGGCAGGCAAACAAAATCAAAGCACCTCGCTCCAATCCTTGTAATGGGATGAGCCAAAGCACTAAGAATGCAGCAACAAGCCTGACTATCAAAATTAATACGCCAGACTGGAACCCGACCAATGCGTCTGCAATTTGACTACCAGCTAGTCGTGACCCAAGTGACATCAACATCATTGGAACCAGCACGCTTCCAATCATGGTGCACGAGGTTTGTACCCAGTCAGGGAGTGTCAATTGCATTTGAGAGCTAGCAACACCCAGAACAGTCGCCCAAACCAACGGGTTGGCATAAACCATTCGCCAATCTACTTTGCCACTCATCACGCCAGAGCCTAGAGTGAAGTGCAGGATGTTAGATATCACTAACAGAACTA
>CANBZB010000061.1 GCA_947373745.1 Burkholderiales bacterium
TCGCCCATTACATTTTGGCAAACCAGCACCTTTGCCTTGACACTGACGGTATTGGCATTATTTCCAGTGTTATGGTTACTCGCATATCGCAAAATGCGCTAAGCATCTAATAGTGACTTCTAACGTAGTGGCAGAAAAATCAAATCAAACAGATAAATATTTCTACCGCATTTTTTTCGCGACCCAAAATAAAGAATGGTCTAGCTCAGATTAGCTTCCATCTTGCTGGCGGAAAAATCAAATTAAAACAAGACCCTTGGCCAGCAATACTGGCAATCTGTAACTGACCACCATGTCGTTGCATCACATGCTTGACGATTGCCAACCCTAATCCAGTACCGCCAGATTCACGTGAGCGACTTCTGTCTACACGGTAAAAACGCTCGGTCAATCTTGGCAAATGCTCGGGCAAGATACCCGGGCCAGTGTCCTTGACTTGCAGATTCAAATTTCCATCAGCGGATATAAATGCGTGCACTTCAATGCGTCCACCTTGTGGGGTGTAGCGCACGGCATTGCTAACCAAGTTAGAAAGCGCGCTTTGTAACTCCCGTGGTTCGCCAAGGACAAGGTAATTGTTAATGGCTGGATCAGTTTCAAAAACAAGGACTTGCGCAACTTTTTCTTGAAACAATAAGTTTGAGAGTTGCTGTGCCTCACTTTGGCAGACGTCCATCAAGTGTGAAAGCACTATGTGGCTGCCAAATCCAGGAATAGGACTCCCTTCAAGACGAGACAAAGTGAGCAAATCATCCACCAAGCTTTGCATGCGTTGTGCTTGTGAAGCCATCAGCGCTAGATAGCTGTCTTGCTCTTGCGGGCTGAGTTTTAAAGTCTGCAAGGTTTCTACAAAACCTGCCAACACTGTCAATGGCGTGCGAATCTCATGCGAGACATTGGCTACAAAATCGCGTCGCATGGCTTCCGCTTGCTCCACCACAGTGACGTCACGTGTGATCAGCAACTGCTTGCCTTCACCGTAAGGATGGCGCTGTATGGATATGCGCAAGGGCATATTGGGATTCTTTCCCCTTCCCTCAATCACGATGGCATCTGCCACGTCAGCAGATGTCATGTAGGCAGAGAAAATTGGGTCACGCACCAAGTTGCCAATGCGTTGTGCTAGATCACGTTCGGGCTCAATGCCTAATTGAAATGCAGCGGTCTGATTGCACCATTCAATTTGAAAATTTTCATCTAAAAGCACCACCCCGTTGGGAGAGGCTTGAATAGCAGAAAGAAAATCTTTTAACCGTTGCTCGCTTGCGTTGATGGCACGCTCACGTTCACGCAGAAGCCTCCGCGTCCTATCAACGACGGTACCCCACAAGCCAAAAGTATTGGGAACTTCCGATAAATTACCAGACCGCAACCAAGACACAACACGCAGGCCACGAATGGCATCCCAAAACCACCAGAGCATTGCACCAACAAAGCTACCAACGACCAAATAAAAAGTGACGTGTAACTCTTGAGATTGCGCCCAAAAATACCCCAGAGTAGCGCCAGAGGTGAGTAAGAGTAAAAGACTAAAAAACCGACCAAACACTAAGAACCTCAGGCATCGGGGTTGACAGAAGCCGTGAGTCTATACCCAACGCCTCGGACTGTCTCCACCATCGCACCTGCAGCCCCTAAAGCTTCGCGTAAACGCTTGACATGCACGTCCACGGTTCTTTCCTCAATGAATACATGGTCGCCCCAGACGCGGTCTAGTAATTGACTGCGTGAATGCACGCGTTCTGCATGGTGCATTAAGTAGTTGAGCAACTTAAATTCAGTCGGTCCCAATCTCAGCGGCATGTCTTGGTAACTTACGCGGTGCGTAGAGCCGTCTAATTGCAAAGCGCCGATACGCACTACATCACTGGCTTGCTCAGGCGCGCGACGCCTCAAAACAGCACGAATGCGCGCTAAAAGCTCTTGGGTAGAAAAAGGCTTGGTGATGTAGTCGTCTGCACCAGCATCTAGACCGGCAATTTTGTCTGGTTCATCACCACGCGCGGTGAGCATCAAAATGGGCGTGAGTTTGGTTCGAGGGTCAGAACGCCAACGTTTGGCTAAAACCAATCCGCTTTGTCCAGGCAGCATCCAATCGAGCAAGATAACGTCGGGAAGTACATCGTCAATAGCGGCCTGGGCCGCATCCCCATCTTCTGCCAAAACAGCCAACATGCCATGGTGGCGCAAATTGACCGAGATAAGTTCGGCTATGGCCTTTTCATCTTCAACAACCAATACGCGTGGAATCTTCATATTGAAAGATTAATTATTCGTGTTCATGGCGGCTTCAATGTCCGCTAACGGAGTGTGGCGGACGTCTTCACCTTTAACAATGTAGATGATGAATTCAGCGATGTTTTTGGAGTGGTCACCAATACGCTCAATCGCTTTGGCAATA
Organism: Burkholderiales bacterium; assembly: GCA_947373745.1. Classification (GTDB taxonomy): domain Bacteria; phylum Pseudomonadota; class Gammaproteobacteria; order Burkholderiales; family Burkholderiaceae_C; genus Limnohabitans. The sequence goes on from CANBZB010000061.1 coordinate 2,402, forward strand.
AACAGCAGGTCTAAGCTAGCAGAGATAGTGCGTGGATCTTCCATCATGTACGTGATGAGTTTGCGGACAAAACCATCGAACTCTTGATCGATCATGTCGTCTTCACGCAAAATGGCAACAGCAGTGGGCACATCTAAACGGGCAAACGCATCTAAAGCTTTGCGCAACAACCCAGAGGCAAGTTCACCACACACACGCAAATCGGAAGAAGGCAACGCACGCGGTGCGACGCCATCAATGATGGACTTGACCATACGGGCAATTTTTGCAGCCTCGTCTCCAACGCGCTCTAAGTTAGCGGTTGTTTTAGACATGGCAACGAGCAAACGCAAGTCGCGCGCCGTAGGCTGTCGGCGACTGATAACCGACGCGATTTCACGGTCGATCTCCACTTCCAATGCATTGACACGGTTTTCGGTGACGATCACGTCGTCCGCCACTTCAACGCTGAAGTTAGAAAGCGCGTAAATTGCTTGACGGATTTGCGATTCGACTAAGCCACCAATCTCCATGACGTTGGTAGAGATTTGATTGAGCTCAGCATCAAATTGTGAGGATAAATGTTTATCAGGCATATGGGTCTCTCTCTTTTTAGCCGAAACGGCCAGTAATGTAATCTTCGGTAGCGGTCTTGGTGGGTTTAAAGAATATTTGCTCTGTTTCACCAAACTCGATCAACTCACCCAAATACATGTATGCAGTGAAGTCACTGACGCGCGCAGCCTGCTGCATGTTGTGGGTCACGATGGCGATCGTGTAGTCTGACTTGAGTTCATTCACCAACTCCTCTACTTTTCCTGTAGAGATAGGGTCTAGCGCAGAAGTAGGCTCATCTAATAAAAGAACAGAGGGTTTTACAGCAACGCTTCGCGCAATGCACAAGCGCTGCTGCTGTCCGCCAGACAATGAGAGTCCGTTTTGGCCTAACTTGTCTTTGACTTCAGTCCATAGTGCCGCTTTGGACAAAGCCCACTCGACGCGGTCATCCATGTCGCTATCGCTCAAACTCTCATACAAACGCACACCAAACGCAATGTTGTCGTATATGGTCATTGGAAATGGTGTGGGTTTTTGAAAAACCATACCCACACGCGCTCTCAAGAGATTTAAATCTTGGTCTTTGTCTAAGATGTTTTGCCCATATAAATTGATTTCACCCTCCGCACGCTGCCCAGGATAGAGGCTATACATCCGGTTGAGCGTTCGCAGTAGGGTTGATTTTCCACAACCGGAAGGTCCAATGAAGGCAGTGACTTTGCGCTCAGCAATGTTCATTGATACATTTTTGAGGCCTTGAAATTTTCCATAAAAGAAGTTTAGATTTTTAACTTCTATCGCATTTTTGATGGCAGTTTGTTGGTTCATATTCATTCCGATGTCTTTTTTTATAGGTTTATTTATTGCACTTTGTCTCTAAAAACAACCCGCGCCAAGATATTTAAAATCAAAACAGTCATAGTGATCAATAAAGCACCGGCCCAAGCCAAGCGCACCCAGTTGTCATAGGGGCTCATTGCAAACTGGAAAATAACCACTGGCAAATTTGCCATCGGCGCTCCCATGTTGGTGCTAAAAAACTGGTTATTCAATGCAGTGAAAAGCAAAGGCGCTGTCTCTCCGCTGATACGTGCTACCGCCAGCAAGATACCGGTCATGACACCACTCTTGGCTGCACGCAGAGTGACCATGGTGGACACCTTCCAGCGCGGCGCACCCAGTGCAAAAGCAGCCTCACGCAGACTACCAGGCACCAAGCGCAACATGTTTTCGGTTGTACGCATCACCACAGGAATCGCGATCAAAGATAAGGCCAAGCTGCCTGCGTAGCCAGAGAAGTTACCCACAGTCGCGACAGCTATTGCGTAGACAAACAATCCCAATACGATGGACGGTGCTGACAGCATGATGTCAGTCACAAATCGGGTAAGTTCTGCCGTCTTGCTTTCATCACCAAACTCTGTCAAATAAATACCAGCCAATATGCCAACAGGCGTTGAAACTAAAACTGTTAACGAAACGATCATCAGGCTGCCAACAATAGCGTTGCGCAGTCCCCCCCCCTCTGTGCCTGGTGCAGGAGTGTCATGGGTTAACAGGTTTAAATCTAGCGCTGATAAACCATTTGAGAAAAGAACATAAAGAATCCAAATCAATACAGCCAAGCCAATCGCCATAGCGGACATGGATAGTGCCAAACCTATTCGACTGGCAATGCGTCGTTTTGTATAAAGGGCGTTGTCAATTTGCATGATTTACTTTCAAGTACCTTTGGCTTTTTCAGCACGAATGATCATGGCTTTTGCAGCAGCCAACACCACAAAGGTAATCACAAATAGTAAAAAACCAAGTGCGAACAGCGTAGAAAAATGGAAACCCTCAGCCTCACCAAATTCGTTTGCTAGAACTGACGCTATAGAAGTCCCAGGAGAGAACAAGGAAGATGGCATGCGGTTGGCGTTGCCGATCACGAAGGTGACCGCCATAGTTTCTCCCAAAGCACGGCCCAGCCCCAACATGACACCACCAATCACGCCTTTCTGTGTGTATGGGAGCACCACTTGTCTCACTACTTCCCACGTGGTGCATCCCAATCCATAAGCTGATTCGCGCAAGATGGCAGGGGTTATCTCAAATACATCACGCATGACAGCAGCTACAAAGGGAAGCACCATAAATGCCAACACGATGCCAGCGGCCAGAATTCCCATGCCGTTGGTCGCACCGCCAAATAAAAAACCAACGATCGGCATTCCACCTAACAAGTGCTTAAGGGGAACCTGTATGTAATCAGCGAACAACGGTGCGAATACAAAAAGGCCAAACATTCCATAAATAATCGAAGGTACTGCGGCTAATAATTCAATCGATGTACCTAGCGGTCTGCGCAACCAGGCTGGACACGTTTCGGTCAAAAAAACTGCAATACCAAATGCCAAGGGCACGGCCAACAACATGGCAATAGCGGCACTCGCGATGGTTCCAACAATGGCAATCGCAGCACCAAAATCTTGGTTAATGATGTCCCACTCAATCCGCCAAATAAATTGGAATCCGAATTTTTGAAATGTGGGCCATGCATTCACAAACAGGGAAATAATGATTCCCAAAAGCGCAGCAAGCACTAGCAATGAAAAAGCTTGCGTCACTCGGTGAAAAAAGAAGTCCTGTAAGCGCTGTTTTTTGGCGATTGCAAACATGCCATCGCTGACAAGCTGACCATCTGCCGTATGCGAACTAGGCGAATGCATGAAGACCTCCAAATGAACTAAAAATCCGTCGGTAAACTTAGTACCGACGGAGTCCTAAAGTTCGTATTTAATTATTTTTGAATTTGCGTAAAAACCCGGCTACGAATTTGATCTGTCAATTTGTCAGGCAAAGGAACGTAGTCAAGATCTTCTGCCATTTTCTTGCCATTTTTGAATGCCCAATCGAAGAACTTCAAAGCTTCAGCAGATGCTGCTTTGTCAGTGGGTTCTTTGTACATCAAGATAAATGAAGCTGTACTGATAGGCCAGCTGTCAGCACCTTTGGCGTTGACCATGGAGATGCCCATCCCTGGAACGCTGAACCAGTCTGCTCCAGCGGCTGCAGATGCAAATGTTTTGTCATCAGGCTCAACATACTTACCGTCTGCGTTGAGCATTTTCATAAAGGTCATATTATTTTTCTTCACGTAGGCATATTCCACGTAACCCAAAGCACCTTTGACACGGTTGACGTTAGCTGCCACACCCTCATTACCTTTGCCACCTACAGAAGAAGCTGCTGGCCATTTAACTGCAGCGCCTTTACCTACTTTGTCAGCAAAGTCTTTGCTAACAGCGGATAAATAATCTGTGAAGTTGAATGTGGTACCTGAACCATCAGCGCGGTGCACCACAGTGATTTCTAAATCAGGCAATTTTTTGCCTGGGTTCAATGCGGCAATCTTGGCATCATTCCACTTGGTAATAGCGCCAGTAAACATTTCAGCCAACACGGGGCCAGAGATGCGCAATTCACCAGGCTTGATACCGTCGATATTCAATACAGGCACTGTTCCACCGATGATGGCTGGAAACTGAACCATGCCGTCTTTAGCCAAGTCGTCACCGGATACTGGCGCATCTGTTGCACCAAAAGTAACTGTCTTGGCTTTGATCTGGCGAATACCACCAGAAGAACCGATGGATTGGTAATTCAAACCATTACCTGTGGCTGCTTTGTAAGCTTCGGCCCACTTTGCATAAATAGGGAAAGGGAAAGTAGCACCTGCACCAGTGATATCTGCAGCAAATGCAGATCCGATTGCCATAGAGGCAATAGCAGTCATAGCGAGGGTTTTTACAAAGTTGCGTTTGGTATTCACGTTAGTCCTTGAGTGGTTAACAACAAAACGACTGTATGGCGGTAGTGTGACAGTGATATGACACGAAAATGAATACCTATCTACTAAAAACGTGTTCCAAAAGACAGCCGCCACATGGTTTGTGGTGTGAAGTTGACGACGGGGTCATAGGCAACGCGCACAAAAAAGTGCGATACCTCATAACCGAATGACAACCCATAGCGACGGGTGTAGAGATCTTGTACCAAACCGCTCTTTTCTAAAACATCTAAAGTGAGGCGCTCGTTTTGATTGACGGGCGCACGATAAATGAGGTGGACATGCTGCTGGTCAGGATTTAGTCTGTTGTCGCGCACAACTTGCATGGACAACGAATGGTGTTCACTCCAACGCCAACCGCCTGAGGCCATCCATGCATCATTCGGGTCGAAGTTGAGGTTGGTATAGGGCTTGAGATTGGTCCTGCCAATGCCCGCACCTACAAACCAACTCTCCCCTGTTTCCACCGACAAACTGCCACCAACAAAACCACCGGAGGCAGCTTGCAAAGAAGGTTGAATACGCAAATTTTGAATGGACAACGCACTGTCCCAACCAACACGCGGCTGTCGGAGGTCCTGCTCAAGCGATTGGTACCAAGCCATCCATGTATTGCTGTCTTGGGTACTTCGCCTCAGGTTAAGGTCAACTCCATGGCTGTATGACTGGTTAGCGCCTTGGGTGCTGTACCAACCCGTGGTGAATTTATAGCTCGGTTCTTCGGCGCAACTTGTAGCTGAAAAGATACTGAGGCCGATCTGCATTAGAAGCAGACTGGCGAAACGCATGTTCATCGCGTCATTGCAAAGTAACTGCAATACGCTGCGCACAAGACTCCGCTTGAGACGGGTCGCGCGCTTCGACCATCACGCGTACCAAAGGCTCTGTGCCGCTGGCGCGAATCAGAACACGTCCTGTTTGCCCCAACTCGGCTTCTACTTTTTTTGTCTCTTCGGTGAGGCGAGGATTGTCTTGCCATTTTTGATCGGGGCGTAAACGCACATTGATCAAAGTTTGTGGAAACAGCGTGACGTCAGACAACAACTCGGCCATGGTGTGTCCACTGCGCACACAGGTTTGTAACACTTGCAAGGCGCTCACCAGACCATCGCCGGTGGTGTGTTTGTCTAACACCAACAAATGGCCAGAGCCTTCGCCACCCAAAATCCATTGTTGTTTTTCAAGCTCTTCCAATACATAGCGGTCACCTACTTTGCTACGAACAAATGCGATACCGCGTTTTTTAAAGGCGAGTTCAACGGCCATATTGGTCATCAAGGTTCCCACTACGCCTTGGATTTTTTCTCCCTGGCGTAATCTGTCATCGACCATCAAGTACAACAATTCGTCGCCGTTAAAAAGGCGACCGCTGGCATCAACCAACTGCAATCTATCGGCATCGCCATCCAAAGCGATTCCGTAATCTGCTTGATTGGCCTTGACGGCTCTCACCAAGGCATCGGGGTGCGTGGCACCCACTTCATGGTTGATATTTAAACCATCCGGCGCACAACCAATGGCAATGACTTCAGCCCCTAATTCGTGAAAGACTTTGGGCGCGATGTGATAAGCCGCACCATGCGCGGCATCCACAACGATCTTGAGGCCTTTGAGCGTGAGCTCGTTAGAGAAAGTGCTTTTACAAAATTCGATATAGCGGCCTGCGGCATCATCCAGTCGTTTGGCTTTGCCCAAATTGGCGGAGTCTGCCCAGACAGGGGCTTCGTCTAATGCGGTCTCTACGTCCAATTCCCATGCGTCGCTGAGTTTGGTGCCTTGCGCGCTGAAGAACTTGATGCCGTTGTCATCAAAGGGGTTGTGACTTGCACTGATAACAACGCCCAAGCTGGCACGTTGTGCGCGCGTTAAATAGGCGACGCCCGGAGTGGGCAACGGACCCAGCAAGACAACGTTGACACCCGCAGAGTTAAAACCCGACTCCAAAGCAGACTCCAACATATAGCCTGAGATGCGTGTGTCTTTACCGATCAATACGGTGGGTTTGTCTTCTGTTCTTTTCAGTACGCGACCGACAGCATGCGCCAAACGCAACACAAAATCAGCGGTGATGGGCGACTGCCCTACCCGCCCGCGAATGCCGTCCGTTCCAAAATATTTGCGTGTCATGGTTTGTGTGTGCTTTCTTGTAGTTTTAGTAATTTTCTTATTGTCGCAAAGTGTCCAGCTTTGACGCATGTCGCCAAACTACTAGCGCCTGCACAGTAGCCTCTACATCGTGGACGCGCACCACCTGCGCACCACGCTCCACCGCTAGCAATGCAGCTGCCACGCTAGGTACAAGGCGTTGGTGCACGTCGCAACCCGTGACAGCCCCCAAAGACGATTTACGCGACCACCCCGCTAGCAGCGGATAACCCAAGGCAGACACTTGCGACTGGTGGGCGAGCAGTTCGAAGTTCTGATCAACCGTCTTACCAAAACCGATTCCAGGGTCTAGCGCAATGCGTTCTTTGGCAACGCCGAGTAAAAGTAATGCCTGCGCACGCTCTTGAAGAAACTCGACAACCCTAGGAACAGCCAAACCTTCCATCGGACGGAGCTGCATATCCTGAGGCTGTGCATGCATATGCATCAAACATACGCCACAACCAGCGTGCTTCGCCACCACGTCTAGAGCTCCCTTTTGCCGCAAAGCCCATATGTCGTTGATGATGTCTGCTCCGGCATCCAGCACAGCCTGCATTACTTGCGGTTTATACGTGTCTACAGATATCGGGACATTCAACGCCACCGCCTCTTTCACTACAGGCAATACTCTTTGCAATTCTTCTTGCAAAGAAACCTGTTGTGCGCCGGGCCTGCTTGATTCACCACCTATGTCTAAGATGTGCGCGCCCTGCTTGAGCAATAGCTCGCAATGGCGCAAAGCAGATGTCAGACTGGCGTTCTGACTACCGTCAGAAAAAGAGTCTGGCGTGACGTTGACGATACCCATCACCTTGGGCGAGGCCAGATCTATCTCAAAGCGGGTGGTTTTCCAAAGCATTTTTTCTATCAACAAAAACGGGGCCTGCGCCCCGTTTATTTGTGTTTTCTGCAGTTACGCATCAAGCTGCGTTGGGAGCAGGCTCAATCACTGGAGGTGCACCCCCACTGTCTGGACCAGATGATGGTGTTTTAGGCGTCCAGTCTTTCGGTGGACGTGGTTCTTTGCCAGCCATGATGTCGTCGATTTGCTCTTTGTCGATGGTTTCCCATTCCAACAAAGCCTTGGCCATGGTGTGCATTTTGTCGGCGTTTTCTTCAATCAAGCTACGGGCTAAGGCGTATTGCATATCGATGATGCGACGCACTTCCATGTCGACTTTTTGCATCGTCGCTTCGCTCATGGTGGTGGTCTTGGTAACAGAACGACCCAAGAAAACCTCGCCCTCGTTTTCGGCGTAAACCATCGGGCCTAAGGCATCGGTCATGCCGTAGCGGGTCACCATGTCACGGGCAATAGACGTCGCACGCTCAAAGTCGTTGCTGGCACCCGTCGTCATTTGGTTCATGAAGACTTCTTCGGCAATGCGTCCACCAAACAACATACTAATTTGGTTGAGCATGTAGTCGCGGTCATAGCTGTAGCGGTCTTTTTCGGGCAGGCTCATCGTCACACCCAGAGCACGACCACGCGGAATGATGGTGACTTTGTGGACGGGGTCGCACTTAGGTAGCAATTTTCCAATCAATGCATGGCCCGACTCGTGGTAAGCCGTGTTACGACGCTCGTCTTCTGGCATGACCATGCTTTTGCGCTCAGGGCCCATCAAAATTTTGTCTTTGGCCTTTTCAAAGTCGACCATTTCGACCACGCGTGCATTGCGGCGCGCAGCCATCAGGGCGGCTTCGTTACACAAATTGGCCAAATCAGCACCGCTCATTCCAGGCGTGCCACGGGCGATGATGGCAGGAGCCACGTCTTGTCCGATTGGCACTTTGCGCATGTGCACGTTCAAAATTTGCTCACGTCCACGAATATCAGGCAGGGTGACATAGACCTGACGGTCAAAGCGACCAGGGCGCAACAAGGCTGAATCCAAAATGTCGGGACGGTTGGTAGCAGCCACAACGATCACGCCGAGGTTGGTTTCAAAACCATCCATCTCGACCAACATTTGGTTCAAGGTTTGTTCGCGTTCGTCATTACCGCCGCCAAGGCCTGCGCCACGTTGGCGACCAACAGCGTCGATTTCGTCGATGAAGATGATGCAAGGTGCATTTTTCTTGGCGTTTTCAAACATGTCGCGGACACGGGCAGCACCCACGCCGACAAACATTTCAACGAAGTCTGAACCGGAAATACTGAAGAAAGGAACTTTGGCTTCACCAGCGATACCTTTGGCCAGCAAAGTTTTACCGGTGCCGGGAGGGCCAACCAGCAAAAGACCACGTGGAATACGACCGCCGAGTTTTTGGAAGCGTTGGGGGTCTTTTAAGAAATCAACCACTTCTTTGACTTCTTCTTTGGCCTCGTCGCAACCTGCTACGTCTGCAAAGGTCACCACGTTGTTGTTTTCGTCGAGCATGCGGGCTTTACTTTTGCCGAAGCTAAAGGCGCCACCCTTGCCACCGCCTTGCATTTGGCGCATGAAATAGACCCATACGCCGATCAACAGCAACATGGGGCCCCAGCTGACCAGCAAGGTCATGAGCAAAGAGCCTTCTTCGCGGGGTTTGACATCAAACTTCACGCCGTTGGCAATGAGGTCGCCCACCAAGCCACGGTCGAGGTAGGTGGCGGTGGTTTTGATTTTGCGCTCGTCGTTGGTTGTAGCAACGATCTCGGTGCCGCCTTGGCCTTCTTGGATAGTGGCGGTTTTGATGCGCTTGGCGCGCACTTCCTCTAGAAAGTCGGAGTAACCCAAATAGCCAGAGCTCGCACCAGGGCGTGTTTCAAATTGTTTGAATACGGTAAAGAGCACCAAGGCGATTACCAACCAAACAGCAACTTTTGAGAACCATTGATTATTCAATGTGGGCTCCGAACGTAAAGAGAAAGGGACAAAGGACAGATGGGAGCCATTTTAGGCCTTTCAACCCAAGGAAAGTCTTTATTTGCAAAAGAGCCACACAGGCTCAAGGGTTAGCGATATTTCGGTGCTTCAGTCCAATTCCAACTAAAAACGTCTCGCTGGACTTGTCACGGCTGGCTTTAGGCTTAATAGGTTTGACCACATGAAAGCTTTCTTTGAACAACTTCACCAACTGGCTGTAACCACTGCCATGGAACATTTTGACCACCAAAGCGCCTTGGTCCTTGAGGTGTTTTTGTGAGAATTCCAAGCCCAATTCGACCAAATGGGCGATGCGCGCAGCGTCGGCTGACTCGATTCCAGACAAATTGGGCGCCATGTCAGACACCACCACATCGACCATACGGCCTTGCAAAGCGGTTTCCAACTCAGCCAAAACCGAGGGTTCGCGAAAATCTCCATGGATAAACTGCACGCCCTCAACAGGCTCCATGGGCAATATATCGACAGCAATGATGGTGCCGTTCAAAGCCCCCACTGCCGCACCTTCAGGCGATAAGCGGCGACGCACATACTGGCTCCAAGCTCCAGGGGTAGAGCCCAAGTCAACCACCACATAACCGGGCTTGATCAAGCCCAGTTGTTCATCGATTTCTTTGAGTTTGTAGGCGGCGCGCGCCCGATAACCGTCTTTTTTGGCCAATTTGACGTAAGGGTCGTTGACGTGGTCGTTGAGCCACGATTTATTGACCTTCTTACTTTGTGTTTTAACTTTCAACGCAACCCTTTAACGAGGGCGGATAATACCGCCATGCCAGCTATACAACTCACGCCTGCACAACGCAAGGCACACCGCTCTGATGCCCACCACTTAGACCCTGTGGTCATGGTCGGCAACGACGGACTCACGCCCGCCATTCTCAAAGAAGCCAATATGGCGCTCGATGCCCATGGCTTGATCAAAATTCGTGTCTTGGGGGACGATCGCCTCAAACGCGAAGAAATGTTCGCCGCCTTGGCCGATCAACTCAACGCGGCGCCCATTCAGCACATAGGCAAGCTTTTTGTGCTTTGGAGACCCATGGCTGAGAAAGCCGATACGCCCAATGA
>CANBZB010000062.1 GCA_947373745.1 Burkholderiales bacterium
TTTTGTGAAATGGCCGCCAATGTGGCGCCAGAGGAAATGCCGACCAGCAAACCTTCTTCTTTGGCACTACGTCTGCCAAATTCACGCGCGACTTCTGCATCGACTTGAATAACGCCGTCAAGCAAATCGGTGTGGAGGTTTTTGGGAATAAATCCGGCACCAATGCCTTGAATAGGGTGTGGTGAGGGTGCGCCGCCAGAGATGACAGGAGACGCTGCAGGTTCCACTGCAAATACTTGCAACTGGGGCCATTGGGCTTTGAGCACTTGGGCAACGCCTGTTAAGTGTCCGCCAGTACCAACGCCAGTGATGATGACGTCTAAGCCTTCAGGGAAGTCGGCCAAGATTTCTTGCGCGGTGGTGCGCACATGCACATCAATATTGGCGGGGTTCTCAAACTGTTGTGGAATCCACGCGCCAGGTGTTTGCGCGGCAAGTTCTTCAGCACGGGCAATAGCGCCTTTCATGCCTTTTTCGCGTGGCGTCAGATCAAAACTCGCGCCATATGCCAACATCAAGCGTCTGCGCTCGATCGACATGCTGTCGGGCATTACCAAAACCAGTTTGTAGCCTTTCACCGCTGCAACCATCGCCAACCCAACGCCTGTATTGCCAGACGTCGGCTCGATGATGGTGCCACCAGGTTGGAGTGCACCAGATTTTTCTGCTGCTTCAATCATGGCCAACGCAATTCGGTCTTTGATCGAACCGCCTGGGTTAGATCGTTCTGATTTGATCCATACCTGATGTGTGTTGCCAAACAAGCGGTTGATGCGAATGTGTGGCGTGTTGCCGATAGTCTCTAAAACGGTATGTGCTTTCATGCTTATCTCCTAGTGAACGTTTGATTTTGCTTGATTTTCAATATCTGAAAGTATGGCTCGTGCAACAGCCTCTCCAACTTTGATGCCATCTACTCCAGCTGACAAAATGCCCCCCGCATATCCTGCCCCTTCACCCGCTGGATATAGCCCCGCCATGCTTGGACTTTGCAAGCTGACATCGTCGCGCTCAATTCTGAGTGGTGATGAGGTGCGTGTTTCAACGCCTGTCATCACCGCATCATGCATATCAAAGCCTTTTATTTTTTGTCCAAAGACAGGCAATGCTTCACGCATGGCATCAGTCACGAAGCTAGGTAGTGCATCGTTGAGATCAACCATCTTCACACCCGGTTTGTAGGAGGGCTCTACGCTGGCTAAGGTAGAAGATGCTCTGTTGGCTATGAAGTCGCCCACCAATTGCGCCGGCGCTTCGTAATTGCCCCCGCCCAATGTGTACGCAGTAGCTTCAAGCTGTCGCTGCAAGACCAGGCCAGATAAAGGGTGAAATGTGTCGGTTGCGTGTGGCGTATCGTGGCGCACTGCATTGCCCAGCTCTTGGCCAAGCTCGGCTTCATATGCGACGGGGTCTGTGGGGTAATCGGTCGGATCAATGCCCACCACCAAACCCGCATTGGCATTACGCTCATTGCGTGAATATTGGCTCATGCCGTTGGTCACCACGCGTCCTACTTCACTGGTTGCCGCTACCACTGTGCCGCCAGGGCACATACAAAAACTATAAACAGCACGACCGTTGACCGCATGGTGTACCAGTTTGTAGTCAGCAGCACCTAGCAGTGGATGCCCCGCATGTTGACCCCAACGCGCGCGATCGATCACGCTTTGTGGGTGTTCAATACGCACGCCAATAGAAAACGGCTTGGCTTGCATGGCGACTGCATGGCGGTGCAACATCGTGAAGGTATCGCGCGCGCTGTGGCCTAGTGCCAATACGACATGGTGCGCGGGGAGGGTATAAGTTTCGTTCGTTGCATAGTCTTGAATACGCAAGGTGGCTATTTGTCGTTTGTTGGGGCCATCAATACTGGAAGCACTCGCCGTGTGTGAACTGGTTGCATACGCAATATCAATCACCCGCTGTTCAAACCGCACTTCACCACCGAGCCGAATAATCTCCTCGCGTAAGCCTTCCACCACTTTGACCAACTTGAAGGTGCCAATATGCGGATGCGCCGCAAACAAAATGTCTTCAGGTGCACCAAAGCGTACAAACTCCTGCATCACTTTGCGCCCTAAATGACGCGGGTCTTTGATTTGGCTATAGAGCTTGCCGTCAGAAAATGTACCCGCACCACCTTCACCAAACTGCACATTGCTATGCGGGTTTAAGACGTGTTTGCGCCACAGTCCCCAAGTGTCTTTGGTGCGTTGACGCACAGGCGTACCGCGTTCAATCACGATAGGCTTTAAACCCATTTGCGCTAACACCAGTGCCGCAAAAATGCCGCAAGGACCAAAGCCGACGACCACGGGCCTTACATACTTGTCTTGCCCCCAATCTTCTGGCGCATGCACGGGTGGTTGCCACGTCATATCGGGTGTGGCTTGAATATGCGAGTTTTTAGCGTGCTTCGCTAGCAGCGATTTTTCGAGTGAGTCATCGGACACGGACACGTCGACGATGTAGACAACCAGTAAGTTTTGTTTGCGCGCATCAAAGCTACGTTTGAACACTGTTAAAGCAGTGATGTCGCTTTCACTAATGCCTAATGCTTGCGCTCCAAGTTGACGAAGCGCATCCACAGGATGCGGCGCTAACTTACGGTCATCCTCTGTTTCAGCCGGCGCATCAGACGCGCGACGCGCTTCTACAGGAAGCACAGATAGAGGCAGTTTGAGTTCAGAGAGTCGAATCACAAGTAAGCGGCCCGTGGCGATCGGGCAAGATATATGTTGTTGCAATTATCGGTCGATAATCCAATGGTGAAGCTCGCTAGGCCGTCGCTGGTGCAATCTTGGAAACAAGGCACTGGAGGAACGTCCGGACTGCATAGGACAGCGCAGGAGGTAACGCCTCTCCACCGTGAGGTGAGGATCAGAGCAACAGAGACGAGCCGATTGAGTTCGGGTGAAACGGGCAATCTCTGCGCGCAGCAATACCAAGTAGGCCATCGTTGAGGCGGTTCGCTGAGATGGCGGGTAGGTAGCACCGAGCCGAGTGGGCGACCCTCGGCCCAGAGTAATGGCGGTCACGTATTGGGCAACCCATACGCACAGAATCCGGCGTATCGGCGAGCTTCACACTTTTAAAGGTTTTGTAGACGCTCTACATGTGCCAATAGAGAACGCTTGGCAACAGGCCACAACTTAGAAGGTACATCGTCGTAGGCATGTTGGACCCAGTCATCCATGCTCCCCTCTGGGTGTTGTTGCATCACCGCCAAAATTTTGGCTTCGCGTTTGAGTCGGTGCGCTTTGAGATGCGCGATACATGCGCGCGCGTCCTTGGGTTCGCCCCATAAATTTCCAAGAACGTACCCATGGGCCGGCAAGATAAATTGAATATGATTTTGCTCGCAAGCACGCAACAGTTTGTCGAGTGACTCCAAGTAGTCAGTCATATGCCCATCGGGTGGATCCACCACCGTGGTGCTGCCATTCAAAACATGGTCACCACTAAACAGCAAACCATCTTCTTCCAATACCAAACACAAATGGTTCGCTGCATGACCGGGGGTATGCACCACGCGCAAAGTATGTTGGTGGGCGGCAGTTTGCAAGACGAGGTGTTCACCATCGACCAGTTCACGCTCAGGCGTGAACGCGCTGTTGGCGCGCGCAGTAGACGAAGAAGACAAACCCAAGATAGGGGGGCGTTTGCCGTGCATCACACACAAAGCTTGCAAAGGCGCAGCGCCGGGTGAATGGTCTGGGTGAGAGTGGGTGCATACAATCATGCGAATATCGCCACCGGCAGCGCGCCACAACCGGTCAATATGTTCGTCATCTGCAGGGCCTGGGTCAATCACCAGATAACCCGTGTCCGGGTCTCCGACTAAGTAGCTATTGGTGCCAGGACCTGTCATCACACCAGGATTGGGCGCGGTGAGGCGTTGCACATTTTTGAGTAGCAGAACGGACTCATTGGTGCGCCAATCCAAGTAATGGAGGTGTTGCCCTTCTGGGCACGTCAATGCCAGCTCTCCAAACGGTGCGTCATTTGAGGCGTAATGCATCAATTGCCCATTCAACCAGCCGGAGCGTGTTGCGAGTGCTTTGTCTAGCGCAGCCTGCGGTAGGGCACCTGCGCCAGTCGTATGTAAAAGTTGGGAAGAACGAACCATGGGCGCATTATGAATGGCGGTAGATCCGTAATAACCCCATGCGTAATAGCCGAAGCGAAACCACCAGTAGCGTGTAGAACAATTTGCAACAAGCTATTGTTTATTTTTTTAGGGAGTTTTTGTATGCGCGCTTGGATAAAAAAATCAGGCCTTGCTGCACTTTTTATGTGTGCTGCTAGTGCACCCATGTTGGCTTCGGCCCAAGCATGGCCCACACGCCAAGCGATTCGTTTGGTGGCTGTGTTTCCGCCTGGCGGCTCAGTGGACCAAGTGGCACGCATCATTGCGCAGCCGTTGTCCCAGCAATTAGGACAAACTGTGATCGTAGAAAACCGCGGTGGCGCATCCGGCACGATCGGCACCGCTGCTGTGGTGCAAGCACCTGCCGATGGCTATACCTTTGCAGTGGTGTTTGACACATTTGGAGTCAACCCAAGCCTCACCCCCAGCATGCCGTTTGACAGCAAAAAAGACCTAACACCTATGGTCTTGGTGGGTACATCTCCCATGGTGCTAGCAACGCATGTGGGCTCTGAATACAAAACATTTGCCGATGTCGTAGCTGCTGCCAAAGCCAAGAAAAACGTGAGCTTTGGCACGATTGGCAATGGAAGTCTGGGCCACTTAGCCATGGCCTTGTTGGGCAAAGACGCGCATGTTGAATGGACGCACATTCCTTACAAAGGCGGCGGCCCTTTAATGAGCGATGCAGTGGCAGGCCACGTACCCCTATCCATTGGTTCCGTCTTTGTTACTAAACCCCATATCGACAGCGGACGTATGCGTCCATTGGCAGTGACCACCACTAAGCGTGCACAAGATTTACCCAATGTGCCAACCATTGCAGAAAACGGTTACCCAGGATTTGAAGCGCCCGCATGGTGGGCTGTTTTGGCATCTTCCAAAACACCACCCGAGATCATCAAACGCATGAATGAAGAACTCAACAAAGTTCTGAAAAATCCAGAAGTTGCAAAGAAGCTTGACGCCCAAGGCATTGACATATCAGGTGGCACCCCAGAACAGGCCCGCACATTTATTGAAAAGCAAATGGCGATTTGGGCCAAGGTCGTGAAAGACAACGATATCAAGGCCGATTAATGCCTTTCCTCGCCTTCTGGGGTAATTTGAAGGGCTGTTAAAAAGCGCGCCACCATGTTGTAGGTGGCGATCGCAGTCGTGAGTTCCACCACGCCAGTGGTGTCAAAGTGTTGGCTGATTTGCTTAAACAAAGCATCGTCAACCTTTACTTTGACTGTGATTTGCGCTGCGTACTGCACGACCAAGCGCTCTACCTCGCCTAAGGCCGCATCAGAAATCGTCTGGCATGCATCGCCTTTGACTGCACGGTTCAATGCATCTAACTCAGCCTGCGTGCCACCCGCAGTTAAAAAATCTGGCGCATGGTGGTGGTACTCGTATGTTGCGCCCGTCAGCAAAGCCACGGTGCAAATTCCAAGTTCACACAATTTGCGACTGGTGGGCAAACCCGTGCGGACATTCTTCAAATAGACATTCCAGCCACGCGCTACGGGTTCACTCCACAGCAGCGCTTTATCAAGGTTCAGTAAGGAACCGCCGCGGCGGGCGAGTATGGCGTCCACCATGTCTTGGGGTTGGGGTTTGAGTTCGGGGGTCCAAGCGGGAATACGCATACAAAGCCTTCTTTCATATAAAAGTTGAATTATGAAGGGCTTATTGCTAGTCGATAATCCACCCATGCGTATTCGCTTTACCAAAATGCAAGGTGCAGGCAATGACTTCGTGGTGTTAGACGAAACCCGCGAACGTTTGAATCTTGGCCCTGCGCATTACCGTTATTTGGCAGACCGCCATTTTGGCGTCGGTGCCGATCAAATTTTGACGGTACGTCCTGCGCCACAAGCCGATGTTGATTTCGAATACCTCATCCACAACGCCGATGGCGGTGAGGTCGAGCAATGTGGCAACGGGTCGCGTTGTTTCGTGCGTTTTGTGCAAGAGCAGGGCTTGACAAACAAAGCCTCGGTTCGCGTCAAAGTGCACGGAGGCGTGATTGAGTTGCATGCGCTAGCCAATGGACAGGTGAAGGTGGATATGGGCGCGCCAGTTTTTGATTTGCCGCGTATACCTTTTGACCCCAGTCACGCTGTGCAAGTGAAGTCTGGTTCAGGCCACGGCAACTTATCTTTACAAAAAGATGTAAACAACGCGCAGTTTGCAGCAAGTAATCCATGGTTGCTTCAACTCGCCAATGGCAACGCTAACTCAGCAACAGTTGGTGTTGTGTCCATGGGCAATCCCCACGCGGTTCAGTTGGTGCAAGACCTTGCGACAGCTCCAGTTTTATCCCAAGGACCACGCATTGAAAACCACGCTGCGTTTCCCAAACGCGTCAACGCAGGCTTCATGCAAATCATGAACCGCAGTGAAATACGTTTGCGAGTGTTTGAGCGTGGAGTGGGCGAAACGCTCTCTTGCGGAACGGGTGCATGCGCTGCCGTTGTCACTGGCATACAGTGGGGTTTGCTCGATTCAAGCGTGTTGGTACACACACAAGGTGGCGATTTGACAATTGCATGGCAAGGCGGCGATGCCCCTGTGTGGATGACCGGCCCTGCCACCACTGTCTTTCAAGGCGAAATCAATTTACCTGACACTTTATGAACCCTGCTATGAACCCCATCACTGAAGAAGACATTGCTAATTTTTTAGTCAATACGCCAGACTTTTTTGAGCGACATGCGGAGCTGTTGGCGGCTGTGCGATTGAACAGCCCACATGGTGCACGCGCAGTGAGTTTGCAAGAGCGCCAAGCCGATATGTTGCGAGAAAAAATCCGCGCTCTAGAAATGCGCCTGATGGACATGATGCGCCACGGTACCGACAACGAGGTGTTGATCGAGCGTATGCAGCGTTGGGTCAAAACCTTGCTGATGACCGCTAATGCGCGCGACTTGCCCTACACCATCGCTGACCATATCCAGCATGACTTCATGGTGCCGCAAGTGGCGATCAAGGTATGGGGCGTGGCCGATGACTTCCAAATTGAGCCCTTCGCTGTGGGTGTCGGCGACGAAGTCAAAACCTTTGCCGAAACACTGAGCACGCCCTATGTCGGCATGAACCAAAACTTTGAAGCGGTGAAGTGGTTGCTAGAACCCAGCGCCGCTCAGTCCGTCGCCATGGTCGCTTTGCGCGCCACACGTTCTGAAGACACACCACAAACGGCTGTCAACCAACCTGTTATTGGCTTGTTGGTGATGGCCTCGCCTGATGCCCAGCGCTATCACGACGGCATGGGCACAGCGTTTATTGAGCGTCTAGGCGATTTAGCCAGCGCAGCGCTCTCGCATTTGCGATAACTACTAATAAAAGCATGGACTGGGTCGCCCGCTACCTTGACCATGTGCGTTATGAAAAACGCTTAGCAGAGCGTACCCATGCGCTGTACACCCTAGACTTGCAAAAACTCAGCGACTACGCCAAAGCCGTTGGCGTGGAACTGGAAGCTGTGCAATCTACCCATATCCGCCGCTGGATCTCACAAATGCACAGCGGTGGGCGCAGTGGTCGTGGCATTGCCCTCATCTTGTCTGGCTGGCGCGGTTTTTACACCTGGTTGGGTCGAGAAGGCGTGGTGCAAAGTAATCCGGTCCAAGACGTGCGGGCGCCTAAAGCGCCTAAGCCTTTACCAAAAGCCTTGAGCGTAGACGACGCCATGCAATTGGCGGAGTTTTCTGCCACAGCAGACGTCACCGATCCATGGCTCGAATGCCGTGATGCGGCAATGGTCGAGTTGCTCTACGGTTGTGGGCTGCGTGTAGGCGAATTGGTAGGGTTGGACGTGCAAGCCAGTAACACCGCCAAAGGTTGGCTCGACTTAGAAGGCGGCGAAGCCCACGTACTGGGCAAAGGAAGCAAGCGCCGCAGTGTGCCTATTGGAAGCAAGGCTTTGGAGGCCGTGCATGCTTGGTTAGCGGTTCGCGATCAAGGCTTAAAGCTGTTGCAACAAGAAGGCACCGAAACAAAAGGTACCGAAACAAAAGGTACGTCTTTGAATGATGCGTCATCAAACAAAAAGGCCTCGTTAGAAGTCCATAACGCATTATTCATCGGTCGACACGGCACGCGGTTGACCGCCCAGGGCATTTGGCAGCGACTCAAACAACGCAGTTGGAAAGCGGGGCTATCTACCCCTGTGCATCCCCATATGTTGCGCCATTCATTCGCTAGCCATCTACTGCAGTCGAGTAGCGATTTACGCGCGGTGCAAGAGTTACTTGGGCACGCCAATATCAGTACCACGCAGGTTTACACGCGTTTGGATTTCCAGCATTTGGCAAAAGCCTATGACGCAGCACATCCCCGTGCGCGAAAAAAATAAAGTACTTAAAACTATGAAAACGATACGACTCAAAGAAGGTAAAGAGCGCTCAGCGCTGCGCAGCCACCCTTGGATATTTGACAGCGCGATTGCCAAAGGCGGCGCGGATGCAGGAGAGACGGTGCGTGTGGAAAGCCACAGTGGCAGTTTTTTGGGGTGGGCAGCTTTTAGCCCCAGCTCCAAAATCCGCGCACGTATTTGGAGCTTTGACGAAGCACAACGCATTGACGCGGCTTTTTTTGAAGCGTCCATCCAACGCGCCATTGCAGCCAGAAGCCGTTTTGACATTCAAAGCAATGGCATGCGACTCATCCACGGTGAGTCTGACGGACTGCCCGGTTTGATCGTCGACCGCTATGACGACACCTTGGTGGCGCAGTTTTTATCCAGTGGCACCGAGCGCTGGAAGCAGGAGATTGCCCATGCGTTGCTGGCGCAAACAGGTTTGAGCAAACTCTACGAGCGATCAGACTCTGGCGTGCGCGGTTTAGAAGGTTTGCAGCCCGCCACAGGCTGGTTGCGCGGCGAGGGCGCGACTGGCATTGTGTTGCGTGAACATGACTGGAAACTATCGTTGGACATCGCCGAAGGCCATAAAACCGGCTTTTACTTAGACCAACGCGACAGCCGCAAAAAATTTGCAGATTACACAAGCCGTTTGCAGTTTCAGCGCGTGCTCAATTGCTATTGCTATACAGGCGGTTTTACCGTCGCGGCTTTGGCGGGTGGCGCTGCGCATGTCACCTCGATAGATTCTTCAGGCCCAGCGATTGAGCGCGCCAAAAGCAATGTGGCGTTGAACGGTTTTGACGCTGCGCGCACCACCATGATGGATGCCGATGTCAATGCATCGCTGCGTCAGTTCTACAAAGACGGACAAACGTTTGACGCCATCGTGTTGGACCCACCTAAATTTGCACCATCGGCCGCGCATGCAGATCGGGCGGCGCGCGCTTACAAAGACATCAACCGACTGGCTTTCAAAATTTTGGAACCAGGCGGCGTGTTGTTCACCTACAGTTGTTCGGGTGGCATTGGCGCAGAGTTATTCCACAAAATCGTGGCTTCTGCCGGCACCGACGCGGGTGTCGATGGCTTTATCAGCGAGCGCATGCAAGGCGCGCCAGACCATCCCATGACCTTGACCTTCCCAGAGGGGGAATACCTGAAGGGATTGGTGGTCATGAAAGCCGCCAGATTGGTCGAGAAGACAGAACGCGCGACAATCGCGGGTTGACCTCTTTTATTTCTACAAGGTAGTTCTCGTATGTTGATTCCAGCCACCATCCTGACCGGTTTTTTGGGCTCAGGCAAAACCACCTTGCTCAAGCGCGTCTTGACCGAGGCCCATGGCCAAAAAATTGCCATCATTGAAAACGAGTTCGGTGAAGAAAACATCGACAACGAAATCTTGGTCTCCGACACCAACGAACAAATCATCCAAATGAACAATGGCTGCGTATGCTGCACCATCCGTGAAGATTTGCGCACCACCTTGCAACTTTTAGCCGCTAAAAAGCGCAAAGGCCTGCTAGATTTTGAGCGTGTGGTGATCGAGACCACGGGTTTGGCGGATCCTGGCCCTGTGGCACAAACTTTCTTTATGGACGACGAGATCGCAGAGAGCTTTTTGCTTGATTCCATCTTGACCTTGGTAGATGCCAAGCACGCTGCCCAGCAACTCAATGACCGCCAAGAAGCGCGCCGACAAGTCGGTTTTGCTGACCAAATTTTTATCAGCAAGTCTGACTTGGTTTCAGCTGAGGAACTCGATGCACTGCAACACCGCCTCAAACACATGAACCCCCGTGCACCCCAAAAAGTGGTGCATTTTGGCGAGGTGTCTTTGGCGGAAGTGTTTGATTTGCGCGGCTTTAACCTCAATGCCAAGCTAGACATTGACCCCGATTTCTTGGCGGATGATGGCCACCACCACCACGATGGCGAGCATTGCGATCATCCTTCTCATAAACATGGACATGATGCGCATAGCCACGACCATGGGCATGATGACCATTCCCACGGAGACCATGCGCACGGCGATCACGCCCATGGTGACCAGGGCCCGGGCCACCACCACCACCATGACGATGACGTCAAAAGCTTTGTTTTCAAATCCAAGCGCCCGTTCGATCCCGCCAAGTTAGAAGACTTTTTGGGAACCATCGTCAATATTTATGGTCCCAAAATGTTGCGTTACAAGGGCGTTTTGAATATGCGCGGTACTGAGCGCAAAGTTATTTTCCAAGGCGTTCACCAGCTGATGGGTAGTGATTTAGGGCCAGAATGGGCCAAAGGCGAAGAAAGAATGAGCAAGATGGTGTTCATTGGCATCGATCTGCCCAAAGATATCTTGATGCAAGGCTTGGAGCAGTCTCTGGTTTAGCCTTTTGAATGTGGCTACAATCCCGCGCGCCAGACCTTTCTTAGTACAAATTCGTACAGAGAAGGAATGGCGAGGAGACAAAACGTGAACGCACAAGCCCGTCATAAAAAACCAACAAAATCTGCGGCAGCCAAAAAGGCTGCCAAACCTGCTGCAAAGCCAAAAACGCTAGCCAAAAAGCTTGTGAAAAAACCAACCTCTGCTAAGAAACCTGTGACTAAAAAAATAGCTGCCAAAGCGGCCCCCAAGAAGGTGACTGCTAAAAAAGTGACGCCTAAAAAAGTAGTCGCCAAAAAGCCTGTTGCTAAGAAAGCCGCGCCTCAAAAGCCAATAGCTAAAAAGCCAGTGGCTGCAAAGACACCGGCCAAAAAAGTAGTTGCTAAAAAAGCACCGGCTAAGAAGGTTATAGCCAAACAGGTTCCAGCCAAAAAAGTAGCCGCTCCCCAAGCCAAAGCACCTGCCAAAAAAGTAGAAGCACCTAAAAAACCAACGGTTACCAAGGCCGTGGCTAAACCAGTTGCTCCCGCTCCCGTGGTGCATGTCACCCCCATCATTCCCGGCTACACACCGGTGGTCCACAAGAAAAACTCCAGAGCCGCCAAGATGGCCGCGCTCGTTCCTCCTCCACCCACGCAAGTCTTGGCTTCAACGGCAGCGAAAAACAGCTTCATGCCGATTTCGCACCAGACTGCATCGACCATCATTCCTGTGATACCTAAAAAAGACGCCAAACTCGCCAACAACTGGAAGACCAAAAAGGCCGATCAACTCACCGACGCTGAGGTGATCGCCATGCCAGACAACGAGTACATGAATGACATTCAGATGGCATTCTTCCGCCTCAAGTTGGTTCAACTTAAAAATGAAGTGTTGAGTAATGCCAGCGAAACCACGGAGCATTTGCGCGAAGACACGGTCGTCGTGCCTGATCCTGCTGACCGCGCCACCATTGAAGAAGAGCATGCCCTGGAATTGCGTACCCGTGACCGTGAGCGCAAATTGCTGAAAAAAATCGAGCAATCTATCCACCGCATCGACGGTGGTGATTACGGTTACTGCGACGAAACGGGCGAACCAATTGGCGTAGCGCGTTTGCTGGCGCGTCCTACTGCTACTTTGTCCCTAGAAGCGCAAGAACGTCGCGAATTAAAGCAAAAAATGTTCGGAGATTGAGCTGTCGCCCGATGGCGATGCAAAAAACAGGCCTTTGGCCTGTTTTTTTTCGGCAATTATTTTCTTGATAAGACACTTTTAATAGACTCGCTAAGTGCTTGCTTTATAACGATTTTTATTCCTAGACTTGTTTATGAAATCGCTCCTAAGTTGTTGATTTCATTGAAAAAAATCGAAAAACCCTTGGTGAAGCAGTGAAATCCTGATACAGTGCAAATAAGTGCAATTAAGTGGTGAAAAGTGTCAAGTCACTTTCGCTGACGGTTGCGTATGTCTGTTTGTGAAGGAAAGCCGCTGTGTTTCAAGGTGCGTCATCTCTGAGTCTCGATGCCAAGGGCCGTTTATCGGTACCCACGCGTCATCGCGACGTCTTGAGCGCAACTGCGGGCGGACAACTCACGATCACGCGTCATCCCCATGGATGTTTGATGGTGTTCCCGCGCACCGAGTGGGAAAAATTTCGTGAACGCATAGCTGCTTTGCCAATGAGTGCGCAATGGTGGAAGCGGGTCTTGCTCGGAAACGCCATGGATGTCGAGATGGATGGCACAGGCCGCGTTTTGATTTCCCCTGAACTGCGCGCCGCAGCAGGTATTTCAAAAGACACCATGTTGCTGGGCATGGGCAACCACTTCGAGTTGTGGGATAGAGCGACTTACGAAACGCAAGAAGCGCAAGCCATGCAAGGCGAAATGCCGGACGTCTTCAAGGAATTTTCTTTCTAAAGGATGACGGTGGACACGCCATG
>CANBZB010000063.1 GCA_947373745.1 Burkholderiales bacterium
GTAGTGGTCGGCAAGCCAGAGCCCATTGAAAAAGATGCTGATGGTTGGACCTTGATTGAAGGCGCGATATTGCTAGATTGGCCTAATCGGCCATTGCACATCATCCATCCAGATGGCAAACCCAGTCAGAGTCGTTGGCGTTTGCTTGAGTCGAGTAACTCAGCCAGTTTGATAGAACTCGAACCCGTTACCGGTCGCACCCACCAACTCCGCGTGCATATGCAAAGCCTTGGCCACCCCATGCTGGGAGATTCTTTGTATGCACCCCCTGAAGTACGGGCTTTGACACCCAGACTCATGCTGCATGCCAAAAGTATTCAATTGGCGCACCCATTTACAGAAGAACCCTTGTCTTTTGATGCTTCGCTTTCATGGTCTGCATTTCCACCCTTCACAAGCCTTGCCCAGTAAGGCATGCGCATAAAATTTTCATGACCTGCGGACTTGAATCCAACTCTCATTAGCTTTTCTATTTTTCACAAACCAAATCAGGAGATATCTATGCGTGAAGTAGTCGTTGTCAGCGGTGTGCGTACCGCCATTGGTACCTATGGTGGAAGCTTAAAAGACACACCTCCAACTGAACTTGGAGCCCACGTTGTGCGGGAATCGCTTTCGCGCGCAGGCGTGGAAGGCAAAGACGTTGGCCATGTGGTTTTCGGCCATGTTCTCAATACCGAACCCAAAGACATGTATCTATCACGCGTAGCAGCGATCAACGGAGGTTGCCTTGAAGGCACACCTGCATTCAACGTCAACCGCTTGTGTGGATCAGGTTTGCAAGCGATTGTGTCTGCCAGCCAAGCCATCATGCTAGGCGACTGCGATATCGCCATTGGCGGCGGTGCAGAAAACATGAGCCGTGGCCCATATGCATCGTTGAGTGCTCGCTGGGGTGCTCGGATGGGTGACGCCAAGATGGTAGATATGGTGCTGGGTGCATTGCATGACCCATTCCACACAATTCATATGGGTGTCACGGCGGAAAACGTCGCCGCCAAATACGGTATCACGCGTGAAATGCAAGACGCTTTAGCGGTAGAAAGCCATAACCGCGCACAACGGGCTACTGAGGCCGGTTACTTTAAAGACCAAATCATCCCTGTCATGCTCAAAAGCAAAAAAGGTGAAGTGGCCTACACCCTCGATGAACACTTTCGCGCAGATTGCAAGCTAGAAGACATGGCGAAGTTAAAGCCTGTATTTATCAAAGAAAACGGCACAGTGACTGCGGGCAATGCATCAGGTATCAACGATGCAGCAGCTGCAGTCGTTTTGATGGAAGCCAAAACGGCTCAGGCACGCGGCGCAAAACCTCTGGCCCGCTTAGTAGCTTATGCGCACACCGGACTCGACCCAAAAATTATGGGTATGGGCCCTGTCTCTGCGTCACGCCTAGCGTTACAAAAAGCAGGTTTGACCACCAACAATATGGACGTGATCGAAGCCAATGAAGCGTTCGCTGCGCAAGCTTGTGCAGTGACTAAGGAGCTAGGTCTTGATCCAGCCAAGGTCAATCCCAATGGCTCTGGTATTTCTCTTGGACATCCTATTGGTGCTACTGGTGCATTGATTACTGTGAAGGCTTTGCATGAGCTTCAACGTATCCAAGGGAAATATGCTTTGGTCACTATGTGTATTGGTGGCGGACAGGGGATTGCCGCTGTTTTTGAACGCCTTTAGGCGAGCAAACACCCCTTGATGCGGCAAGGGATGGGGTTGGGTATCTGCTTCCGCCAAAGAAGTAAAACTTAGGCGTACAGACGGCGAGCCAAAGCAGCCCCATCCGCCAAGGCTTGCAACTTCTTCATAGCAACTTCGCGACTCATAGGCGCCAATCCACAATTGGTACAAGCAATCAAACGATGCTTGGGCACAAACTGCAAAGCCTTGCCAATCGTGTCAGCGATTTGCTCTGGTGTTTCAATTTCTTCACTGGCCACATCAATCACCCCGACCATCACATCTTTGTCTTTGAGCAAAGCCATCATCTCTGGTGGCACATGCGAGTGGTAGCACTCTAGGCTGACTTGCTTGATACTGCTCTTAGCCAATGCGGGGAAAACTTTTTCGTATTGGCGCCATTCGTCACCCAAAGTTTTTTTCCAGTTGTTGTTAGCTTCAATGCCGTAGCCATAACAAATATGAACAGCTGTTGTGCATGTCAAACCTTGGGCGGCGCGCTCCAAGGCTTGCACGCCCCAGTCTGCGGCTTCGTCTAAATAGACGTTGAAAGCAGGCTCATCGAATTGGATGATGTCTACGCCGTCAGCTTGCAAGGCCAGTGCTTCCTGATTGAGTAACTCAGCGAATGCAAACGCCATATCAATGCGGCCTTGGACGGGGTCTTTGCCTTTGCCATAAAAGCGGTCGGCGACGGTGTCGACGATGGTCATGGGGCCAGGCAATGTGAATTTGAGTTTTTTCTTGGTGTGTGCGCGCGCGAGTTGGGCTTCGAATGCATGAACACGGCCTTTGAGTCGCAGTGGGGCAATCACTTGTGGCACTTGTGCGTCGTAGCGGTTGTTGCGAATGCCCATGGTGACTTTGTTTTCGAAGTCAATGCCTTCGACTTGCTCTAAAAATCCGTGGACAAAGTGTTGGCGTGACTGTTCGCCGTCGCCCACCACATCTAAACCTGCATCTTCTTGCGCTTTGATCCACAACAAGGTTGCATCTGCTTTGGCGCGCAAAAGTGCATCGCCTTCCGCTTGCCATTTGGGCCAAAGCTTGTTGGTCTCAGCTAGCCACTCTGGCTTGGGCAAACTACCAGCAATTGCTGTTGTAAACATAGAAAACTCCAATGGGTTGGTTTTTAAAAAATTTCTTGCGCAAGCAATTCATAGGAACGCGCTTGCGCAACGGGGTCGTGCGTCCAAGTGATGACGACTATTTCTTCTATTTGCAAACGCTCTGCGAGAGCGCGCAATTTGCTCACGACTTGTTTGGCAGTTCCTACCAAAGCGTTGTCTTTTAAGTCCGCCAAAGCACGTTGTTCACCTGATGAGTAATCGCGCACTGCTTGCTCAGGGGGCAGCAAGGCATCGATACGTCCAAGGTTGCGGTCCATCTTCCAGCGTGCGCGACTCTCGAATAATCTCCAAGCTTCTGCTTCGGTCTCTGCAGCCAAGGCCCAAACGCAAACCACTGCTTCGGGTTTGGGTCTGGCTTCACTAGGACGGAAATTATTGCGATACAAGTGCATCGCTTGGTCAGCGCCTTGTCCGTCGGTAATGAAATAGGCAAATGCGTAGGGCAAACTCAGGTGCGCCGCGAGTTGTGCGCCATAGTCTGAACTACCCAGCATCCAAACATTTGGCGAGGTAGGACCGCTTGGATACGCAAATACACCATGGCCAGGATGTCCCGCAGGAAGAGGCTCGCCGGTCACCCAAGCCTGCAACTCCATCACTTGTTGTGGGAAGTTGTCACTTGCATAGCGATCGGGGTTGAGCAGTTGCGCAGTGCGTCCATCGCTTCCTGGAGCGCGACCAACACCTAAGTCAATACGGCCTGGTGCTAATGCATCAAGCACGCGAAATTGTTCGGCTACTTTTAAAGGGGCGTAGTGCGGAAGCATCACGCCCGCGCTGCCCAAACGAATGCGTGTGGTTTGCGCAGCAATTGCAGCCATCAAAACTTCTGGCGCTGTCCCAACAATGCTGGGATGGCTATGGTGCTCACTCACCCAAAAGCGTTTGTAGCCCCATGCTTCGCACTTGGAAGCGAGCGCAAGGGTTTGGCGGATGGTGGCGTCTTGCTGGCGGCCAGCGCCAGCAGCGGATTGGTCAAGAACAGAAAGTGTTAGCACGCGGGTAGCTTAACTGCATTGCAAATCAGGCGCTGTCACGCCGGTAACCATCTTAGTTCTAATAGATTTTGCAAACCGGCTGTGGACGTTAATTGAAAACACTTGCCTTGAATCGGCAACTATTGTTGACAGCGATCAGGCATTCGCCCCAGCCGACTCCGTCTTCGCTACAGACTCCGCCTCTTGCAAAGCACGCCACATCACCTTGCCACTTCCGCTCTTGGGTAACGCATCGACAAATTCCACATGCGTTGGTGCTTTGTATATCGCCATATTTTCACGGCACCAGTCGATGATGTCTTGCTCATTCAATTGGCCTTTATGCGACGCACGCAACACTACGACGGCTTTGACTGTTTCACCGCGGTACGCATCGCGGGTAGAAATAATGCAAGCTTCTTGGATAGCTGGATGCTTGAACATCAAGGCCTCCACTTCCGCGGGCCACACTTTGAAGCCAGAAGCATTGATCATGCGTTTGAGTCGATCGGTGATGAAAAAATATCCATCCTCATCGACTCGACCTAAATCACCAGATCGGAAAAAACGCTTGCCCTCCATATCGAAAAATGCAGCTTCGGTAGCATCCGGACGTTTCCAATATCCATTGAATATTTGTGGGCCATGCATAACGATTTCACCGGACTGTCCAGGAGGCACTTCTTGCAAAGTCTCTGGGTCAACAATCCGCGCATCAACGCTCATAAACGGAATGCCTAAACACTGTTGCTTGGGGTTGTCCGGCGGATTGTTGTGCGATGGCGCGGCTGTTTCTGTCAGTCCGTACCCTTCTGAATAGCTCAAGCCATATAAGTCGAGCAATCTTTGCGCGACAGCTTGCGGCATAGCTGCTCCACCGCCACCAATATGTACCAAGCTCTTTAAGTTGAACTTGTCGAAATTAGGACTGCCCAATAAGTCAATCACCATAGTGGGAATATTGGTCCAATGGGTGACTTGCCATTTAGAAATCAAACGACCAGCCAACTCACGCTCCCAGCGCGGCATCAATACCAAAGTCGCGCCCATGTAAATACCCGAATGCATCACACTTGTCATGCCAGTGATGTGAAACATGGGTACGACCAACAGGCCTATGTTTTCATGGGTGCCGTTTCCCCAACATGCCGAAGCCATTGCGTTGTGCATGATGCTGCGGTGCGGATGCATACAGCCTTTGGGCAAACCTGTGGTGCCACTGGTGTAGGGCAATACTGCCAGGTCTTCAATGCCCACTGTGAGTGGGCCGAGCTCAAAATGGTTTGCTAGTGCGTGTGGCCAATCGCGTACTTCGCCACCCTGCAATGGGGGAAGAGCATGCTGTGTGAATAGCCAACTATGCCAAGCCGTAGGGGGCGCATCGTCGCCTTTTACATCGGCATCGAACGCATCCGTAAAATGCGTGACCACCATATGCTTGAGCCCAAGTCCTTCAGGCAATTCATTACTAGCTTTGGCTAAATCCGGAGCTAAGTCTGCCGTGGTGATAGCAACGCGCGCGTCCGGGTCGGTGATGTAGTGCTTGAGCTCTTCCGCGCGGTTCATCGGATTGACTGGGACCACCACTGCATTGGCACGCAAGATCGCAAAATGCGCAATCACCAACTGCGGGCAGTTTTGCATATTCAAAACAACGCGATCACCTTTTTTCACACCCACGCTTTGCAAATACGCCGCTAATCGCTCGGCTTGCTTGCGCAAATCAGCGTAGGACAGGCGCGTACCCAAAAAAACCAATGCGTCTTTGTTTGGAAAACGACGTGCACTGATGTCTAAGTTATCCCATAACGTAGTCTCTGGCAACGACAGCGAATGGGGCAATCTTGCTGGCCAAAATGAGTAATGCGGTTTCATAGAGGCTAGGTTAACGGGCATACATGCATTTGCCCATTCGGGAAGCCCCTATCGGTATTTATGTCAGGTAGCTAGCCCGCCTTTTTGCGCTTGCAGGCGTTGGTTGATTTGACGCACCGAAATAAGCGCCCCCAAATACCCACGTAACCATTCGAGGTCAATCGGTTTATGCAGTAACTGCACTGTTTCGGGCAAACCACCTTTTGCTTTTATCTGCTCTGGGCGCAGGCCCGTCATAGCCACGACCGCCATGCTTTTAAAACTGGCATGCTGGTTGAGGGTTTTGACAAAGTCAAAACCGTCGACACGGGGCATCACCAAATCGGTCAACAAAACTTGCGGGTGCAGGCTCGGCATATCCAACATGGCCTCGATGGCGGAGGCGTACATCATGATGTCCAAGGGCAGGCCCCAACGGTCAAAATTCATCTTAAGCATCAACCGGGTAGCTTCGTCGTCTTCAACCACCACCACCTTCAAGCGATCTTCTCCACACATCAATGTATTCGGGTGCAGATTGTGGCGATGCTGGTACTCTTGGATCGATTTCAAAGAAATGCGGCGATGACCGCCATTCGTTCTCCAACCCCTCAACTCGTTTCGTTCTACCAATCCTTGAACAGTTCCAATTGATATTCCAAGCACTTTTGAGGCGTAACTGGTCCCACAAAAACTTTCATAGCCGTCTGAGCCCATAGCAAAATCCATCGAAATCCCCTCAAAATACGAATTAAGAAACTAATCCATTATTACTAATTTTAATTCTTTAAACTGGCGAAAGCAATGCATAACGATTCTTTAACTGCTTTAGAAGGTGTCTTGGTGGGCCATTACACCGACGCCAGACGGCCCACGGGTTGCACCATCGTGCTTTGCCCCAAAGGTGCAGTCGCGGGCGTGGATGTACGTGGCGCAGCGCCCGGTACACGGGATACGGAGGCTTTATCGCCCTCTAACACCGTGCAAGAGGTGCAAGGTGTTTTGTTGACCGGGGGCAGTGCCTATGGCTTGGACGCAGCCGGAGGCGTCATGCGCTGGCTCGAAGAGCGCGGGCATGGCTTTCAAGTTGGCCCCGCCATCGTGCCCATCGTGCCGGCCGCAGTCATCTTTGATTTGTGGATAGACGATTTCTCTAGCGGGCAGACGAATACCGCGAAAAGTCAGCGCATTCGCCCCGACGCACAGGCCGGCTATCTTGCATGCGAGGCCGCCACTTCAGAGCCCGTGGCCCAAGGCAATGTGGGCGCGGGCACGGGTGCCACGCTGGGCAAGCTCAACGGTCCAGAATGCGCAATGAAAGGCGGCGTTGGAAGCGCCAGCCTATGCGTCAACGGCGTGACGGTAGCAGCCCTAGTTGTCTGCAACGCCTTGGGCGATGTCATTGATCCGCAAACTGGCCAATTGTTGGCAGGCGCACGCGTGTCTCCCAAAAGCCGCACCTTGCTAGACATTCGGCAAGCCCAACTCAATGGGCACGGAGTTACCCCTCCACAAGCCGGTAGCAACACCACCATAGGCATTGTGGCAACAGACGCAGTGCTCACGAAACCCCAAGCGCACCGGCTGGCGCAGGTCGCGCACGATGGCTTGGCGCGCAGCATTCGCCCGGTTCACACCCCGATGGATGGCGACACCTTGTTTGCCCTAGGAACTGGCACCAGCGGTCAAGCCGCAGACATGATGCTGCTAAGCACCCTCGCCGCAGAAGTCACCGCCATGGCGGTGGTCAACGCTGTAAGGGCCGCCAAAGATCTGCGCTTTGGCCAAGGATGGTGGCCAGCTATGGGCTAACTGCAAGGGCCGTGTTTTGTAAAACCGGCCTAGCAGCAGCTGGCAAGCAGAATTACTTAAGCGCCTTAAAACGCGTGCGTTTAGGCTTAGCGCCCTCTTCACCCAAACGCTTCTTCTTGTCGACTTCGTACTCTTGGTAGTTACCGTCAAAAAATGTCCACTGCGAATCGCCTTCGCAAGCCAAGATGTGCGTGGCGATGCGGTCCAAGAACCAGCGGTCATGGCTAATCACCATGATGCTGCCAGCGAATTCCAACAGCGCATCTTCCAAAGCGCGCAAGGTTTCTACGTCCAAGTCGTTGGACGGCTCGTCCAGTAGCAGCACGTTGCCACCAGCAATGAGCGTTTTGGCCAAATGCAAACGTCCGCGCTCACCGCCCGAGAGGGTTCCGACGCGTTTTTGTTGGTCGCCGCCGTTGAAGTTGAAACGTCCGCAATATGCCCGACTGGCCATTTCAAACTTGCCTACAGTCAAGATATCGAGGCCGCCTGAGATGTCTTCCCACACGGTTTTGTCGTTGGCCAAGTCGTCGCGGGACTGGTCGACAAATGCCATCTGGACGGTCTGGCCAATCTTGACTTCGCCACTGTCTGGTTGTTGCTGTCCCGCAATCATGCGAAACAGCGTCGACTTACCGGCGCCGTTCGGGCCGATGATGCCCACAATCGCGCCTGGCGGCACTTTGAAGCTCAGGTTATCAATCAATACACGGTTGCCAAAGGACTTGGTCACGTTGACGAACTCGATCACCTCTTGCCCTAGACGCTCCGCCACGGGAATAAAAATCTCCTGCGTCTCGTTGCGTTTTTGGTAGTCGAAATCAGACAATTCTTCAAAGCGGGCGATACGCGCCTTGCTCTTGGCTTGGCGACCTTTGGGGTTTTGACGAACCCAGTCCAGCTCTTTCTTCAAGGCTTTGGCGCGGGCTTCTTCGCCTTTTTGCTCTTTCTCCAGGCGGTCTTGCTTTTGCTCCAACCACGTGCTGTAGTTACCCTTCCAAGGAATGCCGTGTCCCCGGTCAAGCTCCAAAATCCATTCGGCGGCGTTATCCAAAAAGTACCGGTCGTGGGTAATCGCCACCACCGTGCCAGAAAAGCGGGCCAAGAATTGCTCCAACCAATCGACCGACTCAGCATCCAAATGGTTGGTGGGTTCATCAAGCAACAACATATCGGGCTTGGAGAGCAATAACTGACACAACGCCACACGTCGCTTCTCGCCGCCTGACAGCTTACCGATCACAGCGTCCCAAGGGGGCAGGCGCAAAGCATCTGCAGCAATTTCAAGTTGGTGTTCACTATCGGTGCCTGCGGCAGCGATGATGCCTTCGAGTTCGCCCTGTTCGGCGGCGAGTTTGTCAAAGTCTGCATCAGGCTCGGCGTAGGCTGCGTAAATTTCTTCCAAACGGGTTTTAGCAGCCAATACGTCGCCCATACCCCCCTCGACAGACTGGCGCACGGTATCGGCATCATTGAGCTTGGGCTCTTGCGGCAAGTAGCCAATTTTGATGCCCGGCATAGGTGTGGCTTCGCCCTCGATCTCGGTGTCGACACCCGCCATGATTTTGAGCAAGGTGGACTTACCCGAACCGTTCAAACCCAACATACCGATCTTGGCGCCGGGGAAAAAACTCAGAGAAATATCTTTCAAGATATGGCGCTTAGGCGGCACGATCTTGCCGACGCGGTTCATGGTGAAAACGTACTGGGCCATGGGGTGTGTTCTTTCGGGAAGCAAAGCAATAAAACGACGATTATCCCCGCACCTTCGATCCGTGCCACAATATGACCCGTTGCCGCCGCCAGTTGCCGCAACATCAGCACTTCTGCTGGAGCAGGCCCCAAACGTATTTTTAGTTTGTCGGTCTTACCGCTCACCTGTAAACACTGCCGACCTTGACTGGGTGGCCCTCGGGCCAAGCGGGTTGGTGCCATGCGCTCGGACAAGAGCGCCCTACCATGAACTTTGAAGAATTAAATTTGGCTCCGGCCATCCTGAAAGCCGTACTCGAACAGGGCTACGAAACTCCCACCCCCATCCAAGCACAGGCCATTCCAGCCGTCTTGGAAGGTCACGACCTGCTAGCGGGCGCACAAACAGGCACGGGCAAAACCGCCGCCTTTACCTTGCCCATGTTGCACAAGCTCACCATGAGCCGCAGCACGGAGAACAAATTTGGCGTCTACGGTGTCCGCGCCTTGGTGCTCACCCCCACCCGCGAACTTGCCGCCCAAGTCGAGGAATCGGTTCGCACTTATGGCAAATATTTGCAACTCACCTCCGCCGTGATTTTTGGCGGTGTCGGCATGAATCCCCAAATTGCCCGCATCAAAAAAGGCGTCGACATTTTGGTGGCCACCCCTGGCCGTTTGCTCGACTTGCAGCAACAAGGCGAACTCGATCTCTCCACCGTGCAAATGCTGGTACTCGACGAAGCCGACCGCATGCTCGACATGGGCTTTATCCATGACGTCAAAAAAATCTTGGCCTTGGTGCCCAAAGACAAGCAAAGTCTGTTGTTCTCAGCCACCTTCAGCGATGACATTCGTGAGCTGGCCAATGGCTTATTGAAAAACCCACAAAGCATCCAAGTCACGCCTAGCAACACCACCGTGCAACGCATCACACAGATGGTTCACCCTGTGGGCCGTGGCAAAAAGAAAGCCTTGCTCGCGCACATCATCAACGAACACAACTGGAGCCAAGTGCTGGTGTTCACCCGCACCAAATTTGGCGCCAACAACGTGGCCGAATACCTCACCAAAAACGGTATCAACGCCATGGCCTTGCACGGCAACAAAAGCCAGACCGCCCGCACACAAGCGCTGGCAGGCTTCAAGAGCGGTGACATCCGCGCCTTGGTTGCAACAGATATTGCCGCACGCGGCATTGATATCGATGAATTGCCCCATGTTGTGAACTACGAAATTCCCAATATCAGCGAAGACTATGTGCACCGCATCGGCCGCACCGGTCGCGCAGGTTCAAGTGGCGAAGCCGTGAGCTTGGTGTCACTGGATGAAGAAGGCTTTATGAAAGAGATTGAGCACTTCACCAAACAGCAAGTGCCTGTCGTTCTAGTGGAGGGCTTTGGCCCTGAACCAGGCGAAAAAGCCGAGCCGATTGCCATGGGCCGTCAAACTCTTTGGGGTGGTTTGGGCCATCCCCCTGGACGCGATGTGATGGCTGCTGCTGCCCGCGCCGCTCGCCAAGAAATGATGGACCGCATCCGTGAATCCAAAGCCACAAACGGCGGCGGTGGCCGTGCGCCGCGCCCTAACGGCCATGTGAGCCGCGATCGCAACGGCGAGCGCCCACCACGCCAAGGCGAGCGTCCTGCGTATGCTAGCGAAAGACCTCAGCAAAGTGGCGAACGTTCTGAGTTTTCTAACGACAGGCCTGGTTTTTCAGGTGAACGTCCACCCAGAAACGGCAACCGTCCCCAAGGACAACGCCCTCCCAGACAATTTGACAACCGCGGACCGCGCCCAGAAGGCCAACGCCCCCCAAGAGATTTTGAGGCACGTCCTCCCCGTGAACATGAACCCCGTCCACCCCGTGATTTCGAGCCTCGCGCTCCCCGTGGTGACGACGATGACTTCCAACCCCGCGCCAATGCGCACTTGGGCACCCAAAGCGGCGTCAATGCCTTTGGCCACAAAACCCAAGGCGGCGGTCAGCGCCAGCCTGATCCCACACGCACCAGCGTCGACATGATGACCGAACGCAAACGCGGCGGCGGTGGTGGTGGCGGTTATGGCCGTCGCTCTGGCGGTGGCGGTGGCGGTGGCGGTGGCGGTGGCGGTGGCGGTGGTGGTCGCAGTGGCGGCGGCCGAAGTGGTGGCGGCGGATTTAAACGCTAATAACTGACGCAAAAAATAGAAAGCCCGCTGACTGAACTTGTCCAACTTAGTTGGGTGCGTTCAATCAGCGGGCTTTCTTGCTTAAAAAATTAAAAAAGATTTATTGGCATTCAGGAATCAATGTCAACAAAGGCTGTTCGTCAAAGAAAGCCTTTAAATTCGCCAGCGCCAAATCAGCCATTGCGCGGCGTGTCTCGTGGGTATTGCTTCCATTGTGAGGCGTCAACACCACGTTTTGAAGTTTGAAAAACTGGGGATCGATATTGGGCTCATCCCAAAACACATCCAGACCTGCGCCAGCAATACTTTTGTCTTTCAAAGCCTGGATTAAAGCCGTTTGGTCAATCACACTGCCACGCGCAATATTGACCACGATACCTTTCGGCCCTAGGGCTTTGAGCACTTGGGCATTGATCATGTTTTTGGTGTCGTCCCCTCCGGGAACGGCTACGACCAAATAGTCGGAGTTGGCGGCCAACTCGCTTGCTGATGCGTAGAACCTATAGGGTGCATTGGTTTTGGCGCGACGACCGGTGTAGGCAATCGACATATCAAACGCAGCAGCCCGCTTGGCAATGGCCTGACCAATCCGCCCAAAGCCCACCACGCCTAAGCGTGTGCCTGTCACCTTGTGCGTCATGGTGAATGGCTCGCTCACCCAATCGCCATTGCGAACAAATTTGTCAGACTGCGGAATGCGCCGGCCTATCGACAAAATCAACCCCATCGCCAAATCTGCCACGTCGTCCGTCAAAACATCCGGTGTGTGCGTGACTTGGACACCGCGCTCTTTGACAGCGGCTACATCTACGCCGTCATAGCCCACGCCAAAAATCGAAATCATTTTGACGTTGGGGAACATGGCTAGCAACTTGCGGTCCACTTTAGCTGTGCTGCCTACACCCACAAAAGCCGTCACCTTGGTAAATGCCTCGGGATCGAGGATGTGCGCGTGGTCATGCAGCACATACTCTTGCTGCAAATCGTTCATCATGAACGTGGGCACCGATGACAGCAACATAATGTCTTTGGACATGGCGTAAATCTCCGGGAAATATTGAAACTAGGCGCAACTCTACTCTTACATTCGTTAACATGCCTGTTGCTAAAGAATCGGATTCAACAGGAGTTTTTCAACCATGCGTCTTCTACACACCATGCTGCGCGTCGGCGACCTGCAGCGTTCCATCGATTTCTACACCCAAGCCATGGGTATGCAATTGCTTCGTACCACCAAGCGCCCCGAGCAAAAATACGACCTCGCCTTTGTAGGTTACGCCAGCAACCCTGACCAAGCGGAGATTGAGCTCACTTATAACTACGGCGTTTCGTCCTACGAAATAGGCACGGCTTACGGCCACATCGCCTTGGGCGTCACCGATGCGAAGGCTACTTGCGAAAAAATTCGCCAAGCAGGCGGAAA
>CANBZB010000064.1 GCA_947373745.1 Burkholderiales bacterium
CGGTAAATACCTTTGGCGCGCAGCGCTTGCTGCTCTTTGCGAAGTTCTGGGTAATCCATCAAAGCCAGCAACTTATCCAGGCACTGGTGGTGCGAAAGTTTTTCAAACTTCACGCCAGAGGGAAATGTGTAGGGATAGGCATCGTCAGCGATTAAATTTTTGCGTCTGAAATCGGCTGGATCCATACCAATTTTTCTCGCGGCTTCATCCACAATGCCTTCGGTGACAGCCATCGCAATCGGATGGCCCACTGCGCGGTATTGGCAAGTCACATTTTTATTGGTAAACACCACATCTAATTTGGCTTTGTAATGCTTGTGCTTATAGGGCCCACCGGTCAAGTTAACTACCTGGTTGCCCTCAATGCCACTTGTGCGGGGATATACCGAATATGGCCCAATGCCTGTCAAGTCCACCATATCAAATGCGATGATGTCGCCTTGTTGGGTACAAGCCAGTTTGATTTTGACTTTATGTTCACGCGCATGAATATCGGTCAAAAACGACTCGATACGATCCGCTGCAAATTTCACAGGGCGCTTAAGCATGACTGCGATAGCCGCTGTCGCCATTTCATCCGCATACACGTGGACTTTGATACCAAATGAACCACCAACATCTTTACAGATGACGCGCACATTCGATTCAGGGATATTCAAGTGGCGCGAAAAGATATCTTGCATCATATTGGGCGCTTGCGTGCCCTGATACACAGTCAGCATGTTGTCGGCGGGGTTGTAGTCCGCCAAGACGCCACGGGGCTCGTTGGTCACGCCAGTGTGTCGGCTGAACTCATACACTTTTTCAACGACCACATCGGCTTTTGAAAAAGCGTCTTCAAATCCCTCTGTGACCAATTCACGGTTAAAGCATTTGTTATCTCCTAAATCTGGATGAATAACAACTTTTCCGTCCAATGAAGCTTGCATGTCAGTCACGGCAGGCAATACATCCCAATCCGCCACCACATGGTCCAGAGCGTCTTCCGCTTGCCTGCGTGTTTGTGCAACGATGGCCGCAACAGCCTCTCCTTGCCAACAGGCTCTTTCAGGAGCGATAGCGTATTGCGGAGCAGATCGAATGCCCTTGAGATGCCCTAAAACACCGACCCATGGCGTACAGAACTGGGCTACGTCATGGCCATCAAAGACCGCGACTACCCCGGGTTGTTTACGCGCTTGTGACAAATCTAAATGTTTGATACGTGCATGCGCATGGGGACTTCTAAAGTACACCACATGCACCAAACGAGGTAGGCGTATGTCGTCTAAATACGTGCCACGACCTTCCAGTAATTTTTTGGCGCCTGTGCGGAGCACGCTTTGGCCGACATAATTTCTTTGGGTCGTGACGCTATCGGTCTGAATAGGAAGCTCATTGCGCGCATTCATACTTTTACTCCTGACTGAGTAGAAGAGGACGACGGATTAGCATGCAAAACAGATTCAATTGCATCCACAATCGCTTGGTAGCCGGTACACCTGCAGTAGTTTCCGGAAATCAATTCCTTGATGTCATCGCGTGTTGCAGTTTTGTGATGCTTGGTGATGTCTAAGGCGGTTAAAAGCATTCCCGCGGAGCAGAAACCGCATTGGAATGCGTTGTGTTTCAAAAATGCCGCTTGCAGTTGTTGAAGTTCACGACTCTCTGAGAGTCCTTCAATGGTTTGGATATTTTTTCCATCCGCTTGAACTGCCAAGGTCAAGCAACCACGAACGACTTGACCATCAACCATGACTTGGCATGCACCACAAACTCCGTGCTCGCAACCCAGATGCGAGCCTGTGAGCCCCATTTCGTCGCGTAAATAATCAACCAAGTGCATACGCACAGGCACATGTGCATCAACTGATTCGCCATTGACAGTAAATTGGGCATGCATGCAACGATCAGACATGTGACTCTCCTACTTGTTCCAATGCCCTTGATAGAAGAACCCGTGCCAGATGTTTTTTAGTCGCAGCGTTGGCTTGTAAATCGCCAGGAGGATCTAGGTCTGTGTCTAGGGCAGTTTGGGCTGACAAAATGCTGTCAGGATTAATCTGTTTGCCAGTTAACGCTAGCATCGCTGAAGGTGCAAGGACTGGCTTGTCGTCCATTGCCATAAGCGACAAAGCGCAATCACGAATGGTTTTGCCGTCCACCGTCAGTGCGACAGCTAGGCCGACCATGGCGTAATCGCCTTTGCGTCTTGCCAACTCTAGAAATACAAATCGCTGGTTGGCAGAAGCCACTGGAAATTCAACGGCTACCAACACTTCTTCTGTTTGCACAGCAGTTCGATACAGGCTGATAAAAAAATCATGGGCTTTGACGCGTCGCTCGCCTTTGGCGCTTTGAATCACAAGGGTGGCATTCAAGGCTAAGGCGATAGCGGGGTATTCGGCAGCAGGATCGCCCAGCGCCAAGCTGCCACCGATAGTGCCTTTGTTACGGATTGCTAAATGCGCCACATAGGGAACCGCTTGGGCTAGCAGGGGAACATGCAACTTCACCAGATCTGAATTCAGAATCTCGTTATGCGTAGTCAATGCACCGATACGAACGATTTTGTCTATTTTTTCAATGCCTTTCATGGCATCGATCCCGCTGATATCGATCAATATTTGCGGGTTAGCCATACGCAGATTCAGCATGGCAAGCAAACTTTGACCACCCGCCAAAATCTGCGCAGAGTCTTTGTAGGTATGTAAGGACGCAAAAACGTCCTCTATATTTTTTGCTTTGACGTACTCAAAGTCAGGGGACTTCATGGAAAAACTCCTCTATACAAAAACGCTAGCGAAGTTAAAAGGCTCAATAACTGGGCTCAAATGCCGAGGTAGTAGCTCTTCACCAGATCATTGTTCATCAGCGTATCAACATCGCCTTTGAAAACAATTTCTCCATGCACGATGATGTGACCAAAGTCAGCAATTCGCATGGCTTGTTTGAAGTTTTGCTCTGCCATCAAAACGGTGAGGTTGTAGCGGTCCTTGAGTTCCTTTAACTTGGTAATCGTTTGCGATACCAATAAAGGTGACAGTCCTACCGAAGGCTCATCCACTAAAAGTAAGCGAGGAGAAGACATCAAAGCGCGTGCAATCGCCAACATTTGTTGTTGTCCACCTGACATAGATCCAGCCAATTGACTGCGTCTTTCTTTAAGCAGAGGGAATGCTTCAAAGCAGAAAGCCAAATTTTCAGGAATTTGAGGCCTAGAAGACTCTCTGAACGCACCCAGCAATAAGTTTTCTTCCACTGTCAACTTGGGAAACAGTCTGCGTCCTTCTGGAATCAAAGCGACGCCTAAATTGACGATTTCTTCAGTCGATAGCTGTGTGAGTTCATGCGTGGCGCCATCAATCTCTAACCGGATAGAACCTTTGTCAGGCTTGACCATGCCCATCACACACTTCATCAATGTGCTTTTGCCGTTGCCGTTGGTACCTAGCAAAGCAACTGTTTGCCCGTTGTCTATGCTGAGAGACACGCCATGCAAGGCGCGCACTGCACCGTAGCCGGCGTCGATATCTTCAATGATGAGCTTAATCGCCAAGGTAGGCCCTCTGTACTTCTGGATTTTTAACAATGGTTTC
This sequence comes from Burkholderiales bacterium, assembly GCA_947373745.1. Taxonomy (GTDB): domain Bacteria; phylum Pseudomonadota; class Gammaproteobacteria; order Burkholderiales; family Burkholderiaceae_C; genus Limnohabitans. The sequence continues at coordinate 3,579 of CANBZB010000064.1, forward strand.
TGGGGTGCCTTCGCAAATAATCTTGCCTGCATCCAAGCACACCACACGTTGTGAAAACTTCATGACCGCTTGCATGATGTGCTCAATCATGATGATGGTGATACCCAGCTTATTTAAGTCAAACAAAATTTCTAGAACTTCGTCTACTTCCGTTCCAGACAGACCTGCCATGGCTTCGTCTGAGATTAAAAGTTTGGGTTTGGCAGCCATTGCTCTTGCTAATTCCATTTTGCGCAGTTCCACTTGTGAAAGCTGATTGGACTGAACAAAAGCCTTGTCGGCTAAGCCCATGCCTTGCAAAATTTCCATTGCTTCTTTTTGTTGCTCTGGACCGTCATTGCCGCCAATAAAAGCGAACGGAACCAATAGGTTTTCCATCACAGTCATACTGCTAAATGGACGAGGAATTTGAAAGCTTCTAGCAATTCCGCGCTTGGTTCGTTCATGCGCTTTAAGCAGGGTGATGTCACCCCCATCAAATCGAATAGAACCTTGGTAATTGGTATATGCGCCAGAAATGCAGTTAATCAACGTGGTTTTACCTGAACCATTGGGGCCGATCAAACCTAAGCGCTCGCCTTTGTTGACGTGCAGGTTGACTTCCGAGAGGGCAGTAAACCCTCCGAACTGCTTAATGACGTTATTTACTTCGAGGATTGTTTCCATTTTTTAATCAATCCTAATATGCCGTCTGGGGCAATGACTACGAACAAAACTAACAAAACACCTACCACTAACACATTCAATTCATTCGAGACGGTGACCGTCACGATTTGTTGCAGCGTTGCTAACAGCAATGCACCAATCACCGGACCGATCCAGTGTGAGGTACCTCCAATGATTGGCATACCTAGTGCAGAAATAGAGTAGCTGAGATTGAATGTAGAGGTCGGCTCTATGTAACTTAAATACATAGGCATAGGTGCACCGGCTATTCCCATGAGCGCGCCAGAAATCGTGCAAGCGATTAATTTGATTTTCAATGTGGGTACACCTGAGCATTCCGCTGCTTCTTCTGAATCACGCACAGCGCGCAGACCTCTGCCTAGAAATGAGTCTTGGATATAGCGGGCGATAGTGACTGACAAAATAGCCAATACCGCCATCACAAAAAACAGCATGCGAGCGTAGCTGTCGAAGAACCATAAGTCTTGTGGGCGTGTCAATTGCAAGCCTGTAGCACCACCGACATAGCGCCAGTTGTTGACCACAGTTTCCAAAATAAAGACAACTGCAACTGTGGCAATTGAGAAGAATATGCCGCGCAATTTAAGCGTGAGTAAGCCAACACCTAGGCCAAGCGCACCCGCCAAAATCCCACCGCCCAAAATTTGAACTAGCAATGGCGCAGACATTGATTTGAATAAAACGACAGCGGTATAAGCGCCTACCGCAATAAATGCGGGCACACCGAAATTTACATAACCTGCATATCCACCCAAGATATTCCAAGCGGTTGCAAGTATGACAAATTGCAATATGACGAATCCTGCAAAGAAGACGTACTCATTGATGCCTCCCAGAGTTGAGACGCCCAGGAAGCCTAAAACTAAAAGTGAACAATAAAAAGCGTATTTCATGAGGGTTATCTTCCAAACAGACCTTGGGGTCTGACACCCAACATCAAAAGTAACAAGCCAAATGAAACTGCGGGTGCCCAAGATGCACCAAACGTCATCATCACAATCGACTCCGCAATGCCTAAAACAAGGCCAGCTACCAGAGTGCCGCTCATACTTCCCAAGCCCGCCAACACCACCACACAGAATGTGCGACCGATGTAAATGCGGTCCATCGCGGGTTCAACAGGGCCCACAATGATCAGCATGGCGCCTGCCAAGGCATTGACCGCCGTGGCGATGCCAAATGCCAACTGTTTGATCTTGACTGGGTTGGCTCCCATGAGTCGCAAGGCACCTTCGTCTTGCCCCACCGCTTTGATGGCGCGACCATTGAAAGTTTTAGAGAAATACAAGGTCAATGCAATCGTCAAAGCTAGCGCTATTCCAAACGCAACCAGCATGCGATAGGGAAAGCGGTATTCACCGATCTCCAAGCTGCTGCCAATGTAACTAGCAACGACCGTACGTTGGTCTACGCCGAAAACCAAGATCAAACAGACTTCAATGATGAAGGACATACCAAAAAAGAAGGCGAGACCGCGTACGCCCGTATCGCTACTTCTCTTTTCAAAAGTTTCGTAATAAAAACGGTAAAACCCGATACCGATAAGGAAGAAGACCGGCATTAAGAGCACGCCGCAAACAATCGGATCAATGCCCGTTTGGCTTAGTACGAAAGTGAAGTACGAGCCCAAAATAAGCAAGGCAGGGTGCGCAACGTAGGGAACATCTAGCAGTCCAAAAGCCACCGAGAGCCCAAGACTGACCGCCGCATAAAAACAGCCTAGCAAGATTCCAAACAGAACGGCTTCAAAAATTAGATCTACAGAGAACATCAGAGTTTTTTTGATAAAAGATGGGGCTCTTCAAAAGAGCCCCATCCATGGGAGATGCCCAAAAGGACGGATTAAGTAGCTTTTCTCGCTTTATCAAAAGGCGTTATGACATCGCCTTGCTTTTCAGACGCAGGCCATATCACGACCTGTTTTCCGGGAGATTTGAATTGTTCAAAGTCACCGTCTTTGATGTTTCTAAACTGCGCTTGCACCAACGAAGGTTTTGCACGTTCGCCATTTTTGTCAAAACTGATGGGACCCACAATGGTCTTCATTTCATTTTTGCGCAGGTAGTCGGCTAATTTTTTATGGTCCAGCGATTTAGTGCCATTCACTGCTTGCTCGATCATTTGTCCAATAGCGTAGTTGTAGGGCGGCAGGTAGAAACCTAGCGGATCAACCTTGGCAGCTATTGCACGCTCCGAATAACGCTTGAAAAAGTCTTCGATGCCGGGGTACTTCATGCCCGGGACATACGAGTTGTAGTTCACTACGCCATTGAGCAGACTTCCTAAGCCTTGCATGACGGGGCCGAACTGCAAGCCAACCATGCCGCCGCCGAATATTTGTACTTGTGAACCAAGGCCAATTTCATTCACAGAGCGCATGATCGCTACAGCTTCATTGGGATAGCAAGCCACAAACACCGCTTCAGGTTTCGCAGCGCGCACTGCGCGAATAATGGAAGAGAAGTCTGTGTTGTTGCCAGGATAGTTCTGGTCATAGACAACGTTCCAACCTGTTTGCTTGACTACCTCACGGCAACCATTCGCAAGATTTTGTTGGAACTCAGCGTCAGCAGCAAAAATAGCAATGGATTTGGCACCCGCTTTTTTACCAGCTTCTAGGAAACCCTCGGACCAATTTTTTGCGTCACCCCAAGGTGCGTTGTTGAACCACATATCGTGGTGCACTTTGGCATTGACTTGGAATGAGAAATTACCCATTAAAAGCAGACCACGCTCCTTGACCATAGGCATGATGGGCGCCGTAGGGTTGGTAGCGTATGGGGCAATGAGCAGATCGACTTTGTCTACATCAATGAGTTTTGTATAAATTCCGGGAGTGTTGGCGCCATTGCTTTGATCGTCATACACAATGAACTCGACCTTGCGACCCAACAAGCCACCTTTGGCGTTGATGTCATCTACCCACATGCGTAATCCGATAAGTGCTGCTTGACCGCCAGCACCCAAGCCGCCTGTTTGTGGCATGCTCATTCCGATTTTGACGGGCGCTCCTTGCGCAAATGCCATGCCGGCTGGCAAGCTCGAAGCTAATAAACCTGCACCACCCGCACCGATAACCTTGCGACGCATCTTATCCATGAATGTCTCCTTATATGAAGAATGAACTACATGGCGAATGCTAAGAGGAAGATTTCAATCGGCTATCAGCTATTACCCTAGTTTTGTCGACTAAGCGATACAAAATTAATTAGTGATTTCGCCGACACGCTCCATTTTTGAATAGTCTTCACCTTCCCATTTCGGAGCATTTTCTGCAGTGATATTGAAGAAATTCAGTTCAATCATGACCCCATTGGGATCAGTAATAAACAATTGGTAAAGATTGGACTCTGGAAAGTAGCGAGGTCTAAAACTAATTTTATTTTTAACAAATTTTTCGATAAAACCATTTGGCTCTTCCGCTAGGAAAGCCACATGGTCGATCACGCCTGTTTGACCGTTGACAGCATCTTCGGGGGTGCCGATGTAATACTTTTCTCTGTTAGGAATGTTTGACGGTCCCATATGCACTTGAATGGAACCGTTGATGCCCATCCAATACCCGGGGAAGGGGAAATCAGGTCGAGGCATCACTTCAAAACCTAACATCTCTTGGAAGAAGGTTTTGGTTAATTCGAGGTCATGGGCTCGGATGAAAAAGTGGTTCAGAGAGTGAATAGGCATGCTTGAAATCCTTTCGGTTTACAAAATTTCGTACACATCGTAAATGGGGCCCGTGCTTTCGCGGCGACCTGTCGCAACCGCAATGATGCGATTGAGCCATGCATATTTTTCACTGGAAGTTTCAAAAACAGGCGTCATTCGGAAGTAATACAAAGAGGGGTCTACTTTCTCACCTTTGTTCAATTTGTCAATGACGTCTTTAGGACCATGGCGCAGGCCCCTGTAAGACATATAAATGTGATGACCATCGTCGGTTTCTAAAGTCAAGCGCACATCCAACATCAAAACACCATCGGGACGCATCAACAACCAATCACCACCGGGGGCTGCCATGACCTTTCCGCGTAACCGTTCGCCTGAGAATTCGCCCGCGCTAACTTGCGCAATTTTGCGGCCTCCCATGGGCGTTTGCCCAAGGTCCGTGATAGAGGGAACAGTGAGTGTGATTTGAAAGATTGGCCGTGTTTGAATCATCTTGACATCCTTTGAGGCTAACTAATATTTACGCAATTTATTGGAAATGAGATCTTTCAATTTGGTGTCTGGAAATAAAACTACCAGCATTGACAACAAAATCAAAACCAACGCGATGATATCTGGCAGGGTGACAGCTTCCCCCAAAATCAATGCGCCACCTGTCACGCCAAATACTGGTACGAGCGTAATAGACAAACCGCTCGATACCGCAGAAAGTTTGCGCGCTACGTGGAACCAAGCCACATAACTCACTGCAAACGTAATCACGCCGCCATACAAAATAGCCAACCATTGCATCAAGGTGGGCCATTCCCAAAGGTCTCTCTCAAAAATAGTGGTGATCACGACGAAGAAAACAAAAGCAATGAAGAGCGCCCAAAAAGTCAGTGTGATCCCGCTAATACTTAATCTGGAGTTTTTCATCATCGCGTTCCCCGTGCCCCAAGTGATAGCAGCCAAAAGCATGACTGCAACACCGAGGGGATGATTTCCCCACTGACCCGCGCTGCCCCAAGCTAACAAGAGAGCCGCGCTCATAGCTAAGGCAATACCGACCAAAGCTGTCACTGTTATTTTTTCGCGATACAAAAGTGCGCTTGCGAGAAGCGCCCACACAGGCATGGTGTAACCGATGATGGCGGCTCGTCCAGAGTTGAGCATGCTGACGCCATAGATCATCGGTAAATGCCACCCGACCATATTGAATAGGCTCAGCTTGAAAAGCGGCCTTCTTTCATGTTTAGGCACGGCAATAGAGATGCCTTTGAAATGAACATAGGCTACTAATGCGATGCATCCGATTAAAAAAGTATAGGCTCTGAAGGCCGAGGGAGGGTAGCTATTGACGACAAATTTCATCACGGGATAGTTCAAACCCCATGTGACCGTGACGATCAACACCATGAATAAATCTTTGGCATTGATCTGTTGGGAACTATTCTGGGGAGTTGACATGGATGACTTTGCAAAAGGAGGTAATCTACATTTTGATTCAAAATGGCGTTTTATTCAGGGAGAGGTTATGCATTCGAAGCGTTTTTTAGGTAAGTCAGTTGCAGCCGTGGCTTTGGTTGTCTCTGGTCTCTGGTGCCAAGTGGCATCGGCCGACACGTCAACCATCAAGCTCTTAGTGGGTTTTCCGCCTGGAGGTGGAACCGACGCTATCGCTCGCGTTTTGGCAGAAAAAATGAAAGATGCTTTAGGTGCGAACGTCGTAGTGGAAAACAAAGCAGGTGCGGGCGGTCAAATTGCAGCGCAAGCGCTCAAGGCGTCTCCAGCAGACGGCAGTGTGTTGTTCTTCTCGCATGACCACACCATTTCTATTTTGCCCTTGGTAGTTAAAAATCCTGGCTTTGCGCCCGCCAGTGATTTTGTTCCTGTTGTAGGTATCGCAACATTTGCCAATGGTTTGGCCTTGTCAAGTGGCACACCTGCTAAATCATTCAACGAATACATCCAATGGGTGCGAACGCAGGGTAACGGCAAAGGTACTGTCGGTGTTCCAGCACCAGCATCTATCCCTGAATTTTTAGTCAAAGTGATTGGGGACAAATACAAACTCGATTTGCAATCGGTGCCTTATCGTGGTGGCGCCCCTTTGATGGCGGATATGTTGGGTAACCAAGTACCAGCGGGTTTGGCAGGGGTTAACGACTTTCTTGAAAACCATAAAGCGGGCAAATTCCGCATGGTCGCAGTGATTGGCGACAAGCGCCAAGCAGCGATGCCAGAGGTGCCCACTTTTGCAGAACTCGGTTTGTCCGGTTTTGAAGAGTTGGCTTACTACGGATTGTTCGCACCCGTCGGAACGCCGCAAGCAGTGATTGATCGCTACTCAGATGTGTTGGCAAAAATCATTGCGCAACCAGAAGTCAAAGATCGCTTGACGTCTATGGGTATCAATGTGGTGCATATGCCACCCAAACAGTTTGCTAACCATGTTCGCTCTTACACGCAGACATGGGAAAAAATTGTGAAGAACAGTGGGTTCCAAGCGCAGTAAATCCGCACAATTTTTATGTCCCCATCACTCATTGCCCTTGATTGGGGTACCTCTAATCTGAGGGCCAGTCTTTTAGATCCAACTGGCCATTCCATTGAACAGCGTCAGTCTGCCATGGGCGTGATGAAAGTCCCTGCGGCTAAATTTGATGCTGTTCTTGCGGAACTGTGCGGTGATTGGATGCAAGCGCATCGCTTGCCCTTGATCGCGAGTGGCATGGTGGGGAGTCGGCAAGGATGGAAAGAAGCGCCGTATCTTGAATGCCCAGCCACCTTGAAGCAAGCGGCGCAATGTTTGACTGAGGTGGAATTTCATCGCCCTGAGATTGGCCGCCACAAGATCTATATCGCGCCCGGTTTGAAATGCGTAGATGCAAACGGGCAAACCGACGTCATGCGTGGCGAGGAGACCCAAATTTGGGGAGCGCAACTACCGCCCTCTAGTATTTGTGTGCTGCCCGGTACACACAGCAAATGGATTTGGCTAGATGCCGTTGGAGATTTCCAAAACTTCAAGACCTTCATGACAGGGGAGTTGTATTCCCTGCTGACCCAACACAGTATTTTGGGAAGGTTGATGGATATGTCGCATTCCCATGCTGCTTTAAATCTTGATGTGTTTCTTCACGGTGTTTCTTTAGGCGTTGACGGGCATGGAGAACTGATGCATTCCCTATTTGCCGCTCGCACCGCAGGCTTGATGGGGCAGTTGAATGCAACGGAGTTGCCAGACTTTTTGTCAGGGATATTGATAGGGGCCGAGATCGGAGGTGTTAGCTTAAATGCCGTTACACACGTGCACCTGCTAGGTGAGGGTGGCTTGTGCGATCGTTACACGCAGGCATTTCAACACCGAGGTATGTCGGTTGTGCGCGTTGGCGAAGATGCAACTACCCAAGGGCAATGGTTGCTGGCAAGAGAAGCGGAATTGGTGAATTAGCACGCTAGCTTTGCAAATCAACAAAGTTGCTTTTCAATCTAGGCGATCAGTTCAAAAATTTCGTTATTGCAGCATCTGTGACCGGAATCAATTCAACACCGTCTTTTGAATTGAACTTGCTGTCTTGGATCTCATGAAGATAAAGCCGAATGAACTCCGTCACACATGGCATTAAATCTTGATCGACATAGCGGGTAATTTGGATGATGCGATGAAAGTCTCCAAACCCAAGTGACCGATGCGTCGTCTCCGGGTTAGCCCATGATTGACAACTGAGGCTGGGCAAAAAAGATATGCCGAGTCCAGCAGCCACCATTCCAATGAGTGTGGATTGCTGGTCAACTTCAATCATCGGCAAAGTACTTTTTATTTTTAACAACAAAGGCTCCACCATTTCACGGATCGCCCCTTGTCGCAACACGATCAACTGGCGGTCCTGCACATCCTTGAGCTCAATTTTTTTCTTCGTCGCCAGTGGATCTGATTTAAGTCCAATCCATCGCAAAGGATCTTTCAAAATAGGCAGATATTTCAGATCTGTGTCTTTGCTGGTTTTTGAAATGAATGCAAAGTCACCTTCGCCAGCATCGAGCATATGACGCAACTGAAGATCCGTGTTGTCATGGACTTCAATAGCGATATCAGGGTAGATGGCGCGGTATTTTTTGACGATTTCAGGTAATTGGAAATGCGCAATAGAGGGGATAGCCAAGATAGAAATCTTGCCTTGCGCAGAGTTGGACCATAGCGCAATATTTTTCATCAACCTTTTGTTGGTGTCTAAAACGCGCTGCGCGTCTTTGTAAAAGACTTCCCCTGCGGGCGTTAGTTTGAGTGACCGGGTTGTTCTGGTGATGAGTTTGACGCCAGCAATACCTTCGAGATTGGCAATGGCCTGGCTGAGTGCCGGTTGTCCCATTTGCAATTGGCTGGCTGCTTTGGCCATGGATCCGTTATCGATAGCGGAAATGAAGGCGTCTAGATGTTTAGGATTAAAGTAATTCACTTTTATCGAATAATTAGATTGCTTAAATTGATTTGAAGCATATATTAAATCGCCCTAGCATGCAAGTTCAATCCATTCGACATGGCCATCGCGTATGAAAACTGTTTTCGTTTTATTCGACTCACTCAATCGCAAAGCATTGAGCTGCTACGGCGGTAAAGATATAGAAACGCCAAATTTTCAACGCCTAGCCAATCGTTCGGTAGTGTTTGATAACCATTACGTGGG
>CANBZB010000065.1 GCA_947373745.1 Burkholderiales bacterium
GCGTTGCGACACAAGGGTGCTATTTTTGTAAATTCCTTGGACGACATTCCCGAGAAAAGTCTCACGATATTTAGTGCGCACGGTGTGTCGCAAGATGTCAGAAGCATTGCAGATACCAAGTTATTGCGCGTGATTGACGCTACCTGTCCCTTGGTCACCAAAGTCCATATGCAGGCGCAACGCTACGCAAAAAAAGGCTTCGCCTTGGTCATGATTGGCCATCCTGGGCACGAGGAGGTAGAAGGCACCATTGGTAGCGTCGATATCCCCGTGCACTTGGTCAGCCAAGTCAGTGATGTTGCAACGCTCACCTTAGGTGCGAAAGATCCCGTCGCCTACGTTACGCAAACCACCTTGAGCATGGACGATACCCGCGACATCATTGACGCACTCACGCAGCGTTACCCGCATATAGAAGGGCCGCATGTTGACGATATTTGCTACGCCACACAAAACCGACAGACGGCAGTGCGTGCCTTGGCAGAGCAAGTCGATATGGTATTGGTGGTGGGTGCGCGCAATAGCTCTAACTCCAATCGGCTGAGAGAGGTCGCAGCCAGTCAAAACATACCAGCCTACTTGGTACAAGACGAAACAGAATTGCAACCCTCTTGGTTACTGGGCGTTAGCAAAATTGGGATTACCTCTGGCGCTTCAACGCCAGAAGTGCTGGTGAAACGTGTTGTCGACACCCTGGCCAAAAACCTATCTCAACAAGTTATTTCTTTACCCGGCGTCGAAGAAGACGTTGTGTTTCGACTCCCGCTTGAGTTGACTTAAAGAGGGTTGGTGCAAATGGACCAAGGCACCCGCCCAAAGCATGCGCCAATCTCTGGCGTAGTCGTTGTTTTGTTGGTCGATTTCCTCGCCTCCAAAAAATCATGGGGTTGGATGAAGTTGGCGCAAGGGGCATCCAACTTCAAGCATGCCACAGGACTTTTATTTTCTAAAGTGATGGGCAGCGGCCACGACGGTGGTTTTGGATTGCGTCCAAGCTCCACGCACCAAGGCTTGGTCTTGCTGTTTGATACGCTGGTGAATGCCCAAGTATTTTTAGACAGCGATATAGCCGTCCAATACAAACAACATGCACGTGAGTGGTGGAGTTCCACCTTGGTGATTGACAGCAGTCGCGGCGAATGGAATGAAGCCAGCTGGGCACCCACCGATTTGGCTAAAGAGGGCTTAACAGGGTTATCAAAAGACAGCACCTTGGTCGCTACATTGACCCGCGCCAGTATTCGTCCCGCCAGTGCGCTGGCCTTCTGGCGCTATGCACCGCAAGCACAAGCGGATTTATCAAATGCTTCAGGTTGTATGTTGGCGATGGGCCTAGGCGAAGCGCCATTGGTGCGTCAATGCACCTTCAGTGTTTGGCGCGATACGCAATCGATGTTGGGCTACGCCCAAGGCGGAGCACATCGCACTGCAATACAAGCGGCCTATAAACACACATTCTTTTCTGAATCTATGTTTGTGCGCATGCGTGTGCTGTCGATGGCAGGGGTGTGGAAGGGCATTTACTACCCACCACAACCCGTCACAACTCCATTAGAGATGGCCCATGCGTGAAAAACATGTGGTGGTCGTAGGAGCTGGCATGGCTGGTTTGGTGAGCGCCTTGTTGTTGTCACATCAAGGCGTGAAAGTCACAGTTGTCGACAAAGCCCCAGCTGTAGGTGGAAAAATTCGGCAACTGCATCCAAACGGTTTTGCGGTGGACAGTGGCCCTACGGTATTTACGATGCGGTGGGTCTTTGACGAAATATTTTCTGCAGTCGATGTGTCGCTTGACCGATTGTTAAAGCTATCTCCGTTACCCGTATTGGGTAGACACGCTTGGGCCGATGGCAGTGCACTAGATCTGTATGCAGACCCTTTGGCCTCGGTAGATGCCATAGGCCGTTTTGCCGGACTGTCTGAAGCCAATAACTTTGAGCGTTTTTGTCTGAAAGTGCGTGAGGTCTATGACACTTTGCAAGCACCCTATATTCAATCTGACTCGCCTTCGATGTTGCAGCTGATGGGTGCACTAGGTCCAAAAGGTTTAGGTGTACTGGCATCGTTAGGTGCGATGTCCACTTTATGGGACTCGTTAGGAAAGTATTTTGCAGACGCAAGACTACGGCAACTGTTTGCGCGCTACGCCACCTACTGTGGCTCTTCGCCATGGCAAGCGCCTGCCACCTTGATGTTGATTGCCCAAGTGGAAATGGACGGCGTGTGGGCGATTGAAGGCGGCATGCATGCGCTTCCACAGTGCATGGAAACTTTGGCCAAGCAGCGTGGTGCCCACTTTGTGTTGGGACAAGCCTGCCAACAAATTAACACCAGCGCTGGACAAGTGACTGGCGTCACATTGGAAAGTGGACAAACTATTCAAGCTGATGCGGTGGTATTCAATGGCGATGTCTCGGCGCTGCGCGCAGGTCTGTTGGGCGGTTCAGTCAGTCGTGCGACCAAGCCTGCATCTGGTGAACGGTCTTTGTCTGCGGTGACGTGGTCTATCCATGCAAAAACGCATGGGTTTGACTTAGACCGACACAATGTGTTTTTTCAAAACCACTACGCCTCTGAATTCACCGATATTTTTAAACGCCAACAATTACCGCAGGCCCCTACGGTCTATGTGTGTGCGCAAGACCGCGGGCTAGGGTTAGAACCGCCTGCCGAAGGGGAGCGCTTGCTTTGCTTAGTCAATGCACCTGCCGTAGGAGATAAAAACGTATTAACCGATGAAGCGATTGAACAATGTCAACACAACAGTTTCCAACTACTCCAGCGTTGTGGTCTGGAAGTCCAGACATCAGCGTCCAACACCCATCGCACCACCCCCACAGTTTTCAACCAACTCTTTCCAGCGACGGGGGGAGCCCTCTATGGACAAGCCACACACGGTTGGATGTCGGCCTTCAGCAGACCTACAGCCAAGAGCCAGATCGCGGGACTCTTTCTAGCGGGTGGCAGCGTGCACCCGGGGCCGGGAGTTCCTATGGCCGCTATGTCGGGACGTCTGGCGGGCGCAGCGGTGATGGATCACCTCGGTTCGATCAGCCGGTCAACGCGGGTGGTTACCTCTGGTGGTATGTTGACGCACTAAGCGACTGCGGACAGTTTGGATTGACCATCATTGCCTTTGTCGGCAGTGTGTTTTCACCTTATTACGCGTGGGCACGTGGGCGCAGTGGAAACACCAACCCTGATAATTTTTGTTGCCTCAATGTCGCCCTCTACAGCAAAGATTCTGGTCGATGGGCGATGACAGAACGGGGTGCGCGCTACAACGCCAGAGGGGCTGACTATTTTTCGATAGGTCCTAGCCATCTGCATTGGGATGGCCAAGCGCTGCATATCGATATCAACGAAATCACCGTGCCTATTCCTAGAAAAATAAAAGGGCGTGTGACTGTTTATCCAGAGCAACTTTTCAATTTTGGTGCGCCCTTGGATCCCAAGGCAATGCATATGTGGGGACCCTTAGCACCCAGTGCGCGCGTGTCTGTCAATTTACAAGATCCGCAACAAACCTGGCAGGGCCACGCATATCTCGATAGCAACGAGGGTAGTGAACCTATCGATAGACCATTCTCCGAATGGGATTGGTCTCGGAGCCGACTTGCAAACGGTGATACCGCGGTGCTATACGACATACAGCGCAAAGATTCAACCGCGCAGGTTCTGGCTTACCGATTTCACCAACAAGGCCATGTGTCCGAGTTTGAAGCTCCCGCAAAGAAAGCACTGACTAAAACGCTATGGGCCATACCAAGGCGTATGCGAAGCGACAGCCATGTACGTATCAAACAACAACTAGAGGACACGCCCTTTTATCAGCGCGCGATATTAGAGAGTGAACTATTGGGTGAAACCGTAGAGAGTTTTCATGAAACACTCAATGTGCCACGTCTCACTTCAAAAGTGGTTCAGGCTATGTTGCCTTGGCGTATGCCTAGGCGCGCCTAAATTTAAGAAAGTGTCAGTGCTGAACAGGAGGACGCATGCCTCTGCGTTCGTGTTCCAGCCGTTCGCACAAAATCAACATCCACTCCATTCGCTCCGCCATGCTTTTAGGCGCTGGTAACTTGACTGAATTTGGTAACCCCAAATCGGACGCAGCACAGCCCTCAATGAGATACCTAATCGCCTCGAGTGGGGGTGAGGCGTCTCTGGAAACAGAAATCCATGATGCTTGAATTTTCGATTGACCTAGCAATGCCAGCTTGCGTGTGGTGCTAACAACTGCACGATGATTGACAGAGTCGCAACCTTCACGTCGTAGTTGGTTGCCAATCTCTGAATAAATTAAGCGCGCTGCCAAGATGGCAGCACGACAATCTTTGGGTAGTTCTGCGATACCTGAATTAGCTTTGGTGTACAGACGCTCAGCTTCTGCTAACAAGCGTTCAATCACGGATTGCAAGGCGGGAGAAAAAATGGGTGCTGCCAGCCAAGTCGCTGGATCTATGCCCGCCTCACGCATCCACGCATGGGGAAGATAGAGACGGCCATTGCGGGCATCTTCGCCCACATCACGCGCAATATTCGTGAGTTGCATGGCAACCCCTAATTCGCATGCACGCGCCAGTGCTGTGGCGTGGCGTGGTCCCATGATCCAACACATCATGGCGCCCACGCTGCCCGCCACGCGCGCACCGTATTGATGAACTTCTTCTATGGTTGCATAGGTCTTACCGTGCGCATCCCATTCGAAGCCTTCAATCAAAGCTTCCAGCATGGCGCGGGGCAATTGGTATTGATCGACCACCAAAGCCAGAGCGTTGTCTTCTAAATGGGGTTGTGGACTACCACTGTAAATAGCATCGAGTCGTTGCTTCAGTTCTACCAATGCCTCTTCGGTAGATTCGCCTTCGTCTACCAAATCGTCGGCCACACGACAAAATGCATACAAAGCGATAGACGCTGCACGCACCCGTTGTGGTAGTAATTTAGATGCTGCAAAAAAACTTTTCGAGCCGCCACGCATCATCTCGACGCATGCCTGTAGGTCGTAACTGGGTTGGATTTCAGACGAACGCATTAACATGGGGAACCACCGTTTCAAGTGCTTTGGCTGACATCAACACACCAGGAACACCTGCACCTGGATGGGTGCCTGCTCCAACGACATATAAACCTGGCACATCTTCACTGCGGTTGTGTGGTCTAAACCAAGCACTTTGTAGCAAGAGGGGCTCCAAGCCAAAACCAGCGCCTTTGAAAGACCACAAGCGATCTTTGAAATCTTGTGGCGTCATCATTTTGGAAGTGACGATGTGTTTCGATAAACCCGGCAACACATCACGCTCAAGAGCTTCTTGAATAGTGGCTCGGTAGGTATCTGCAAAACTAGCCCAATCGGTGCCACTGTCTAAATGGGGCACAGGGGAGAGCACATAAAACGCATCACATCCCGCAGGTGCCAAAGAGGGATCTGTGGCCGTAGGACGATGCAAATACAAACTGAAATCTTTGGCTAACTTATGGCGCTTGAAGATGTCGGTCAACAATTCTTTGTAGCGCGGTCCAAGTACCATCATGTGGTGTGGCACATCGTGGTATTGCTTGTTGGTGCCGAAGTACCAGACAAACAAGCCCATGGAATAGCGACCGTTATCGATTTTGCGATCACTCCAATGGCGACGGTGCTCTGGCGCCACCAAGTATTTGTAAGTCCATGCGGTATCGGCATTGCTCACCACAATATCGGATGGAATGAATTCACCGTTTTGAAGTTCTACGCCAACCGCTTTGTGGTTGGCAATGCGCACTTGCGTGACAGCTGCGTTGTATCGAATGGGGATGCCACGCAACGCCAGCAGTTTGACCAAGCCTTGCACGATAGCGCCTGTGCCACCCATGGCCGAGTGCACGCCCCACGTGCGCTCCAGTGAATTGATCAAGGCGTAAGCACTTGTGACAGAAAAAGGATTGCCACCAATGAGCAAGGGGTGAAAACTTAAAACGATCCGTAACTTATCGTTTTTGATGTGCTTGGCTACCAAGCTGTAAATACTGCGCCAAGCACCCATGCGTGCAAAAGCGGGGATCGCGTTGATCAAATCCATGAGAGTGTCAAAAGCAATACAGCCTAGCCCCTCAAACCCCAGTGTCTTGCAAAGTTCTGCATCGGCTAAGAACCGCGTGTAGCCATCAAGGTCGTCGGCTGAAAAACGTGCGATCTCTCGACGCATGGCGGCATCGTCACCGCTGTAATCAAACCAAGTGCCATCGCTAAAGCGTATGCGATAGAAAGGATCCATGGCACGTAAATCGATGTCGTCGCTAAATTTTCTACCGCACAAAGACCACAACTCTTCCAGCAAAAATGGCGCTGTGATGATGGTAGGGCCTGCGTCAAAAGTAAATCCATCTTGTCGGAAGACAGAAGCGCGACCGCCCGCAGCATCAAGTTTTTCAAGGACCTGAACGTCGTAGCCCTTCACGCTCAAACGGATGGCGGCAGCTAAGCCACCAAAACCACTCCCGATCACCAGTGCAACAGGTTTTCGCTTGCCTGAACTCAGTAATGGGTCTATTGCCAGCATGTCATGGTTTGTGATGGCATTCATATTGGTTGTTATCAGACAGAAGTTACCGAAGACCTAGACATTGCCCAACCCCAAATGCGTTGCATAGGGAGGGGGAAAATCATCAGTGCATGTTCCACGATGGCCAGTCCTAATAGGCTGGCTAGCAATACCCATCCTGTAGTCATGTCGACCGCACCGTCTTGCGCCTGCCACACTAGCCATGCCCATGCAACCACAGACAAAGAAAAAGAAATGGCAAACCACCAGGTCAGACGCCGATTCCTAAAATAAGAAGCCAAATATTTCAAGTGCACAGGTAAATAGGCCGCACCGTTTTCAGCCACGCCAAAAAATAAATTCAACTTGGCGCTCACCCGCATACACCACAGTAGGGCGAACGTGCACAAAGCAATGTGGTTTGGATTTTCAAACTGCATGGCACATAAGAATCCAAAATTCAGCAGTAGCGCATACTCGTGGTGCAAAACAACTTGCAAAGATTGGCTGAAGCGTTTCCAACCTGTGGCACCTTCTTCCATGGCAATTTTTCTAGGCCCCGTTAGCGTACCTGTGAGAAAGGCTAACTCATGCCATCCCCACATCACGATCACACTTCCAAAACCTAGGTAAGCATTGAAGTCGCTGACTTCCTTCATGCTGACGGATACACCCCAGAAACTCAACCCTAGCAAAAAAGTCCAAGCCAACATGCTCCAACGAAAACTAGCCTGTGGCAATCTATCTAGCCACAAGATAACGCCTGTACCTATCCACCAGCAAAAAACTGCATAAAACGCAGCGCAGGTGATCTCACTCACCATGAGGGAACCATTCGGGTGCTGACGGGAAGCTCGTGTTCAAGCGTATCCATCATGAAGAGACGACCAAATGTCCATGCGGCTTGTACGACACAGACGGCTTGCGTGAATAGACCCGAGATGCCGCCTTTGATCTTGGCTTCGTCATTGGCCTTAGAGATTTCAAACAAACGCTCGAGGCCTGCTCTGAACTTTGGGTTGTCCGTGTCTAGTGACAGCGGAAATACCTGCTTAGAGATTTCGGTGGTGATACGAAATACGGTGTAGTCGTATTCATCCGTATCTAAACCCATGGCCTCATGCAACATAGGACGTGTATGGTCACGCACATACATGGTGGCGTAGACAGCAAGCAAGAAGAACTTGATCCACAAACGGTTACCGCCGCGCAACAAGTGCGGATTCGCGCGCATGATCAATGCAAAAGATTCGCCATGGCGGAACTCGTCGTTACACCATCTTTCAAACCAACGAAAGATGGGGTGAAAACGCTTGTCTGGGTTCTTTTCTAACTGCCTAAAAATCGTGATGTAACGCGCATACCCAATTTTTTCTGAGAGGTAAGTCGCGTAAAAAATATATTTAGGTTTGAAGTAGGTGTAAGCCTTAGTGCGCTTAAGGTCGCCCAAGTCAATGCCTAAACCAAAGTCCCGTAATGACTGGTTGATGAATCCGGCATGACGCGATTCGTCGCGGGCCATATAGGTCATCAATTGTTTGATGTCTGGGTTGGTGATGTTCTTGCGGATCTCGTTGTACAAAATACAACCCGAGAACTCGGAGGTCAATGAACTCACTAAAAAATCTAAAAACTCTTGGCGCATCTCAGGCGAGAGTTGTGGCATCAAGGTGGCCACTTCATCGGCAAACTGGGCGTCACGTTGGAAATGGTCGTGGTTGTTGTCACCCTCGTACTCTTTCATCATCTGGTCCCACTCGTGGCGAACGGAAGAGACGTCAATACGGTCCATCGCTTTGAAGTCAGTTGTATAAAAGCGTGGACTCAACATAGAGCTCTGAACCGCTTTTGCATTGGCATCGCTGGACGATTCAATAGGGGTGATGACTTGTGACATGGTTTTTTTCCTCAGATATTCATTGCAACTGGCGGTAAATTTGTGCGTTACTTGGACCAAAGGATGCCAAGTGGATGGATTCACCTGTAGCGGGATCGCTCAACACCATTTGTCCATCGGCGTGACCACTTAACTCAAACGCGGCCTCACCGCTGATTGATCTTTTTTTACGTTCTCTCGCAAGCGCGCGAAGCGTGCCTCTTAGAAATCCTTGTTCGCCTTCAAACGTCGCAATTTGTTTTTGGCTGGCATCAAATACCAAGATCTCGCCATGGCTGCCATCTTCAAAGCGCAAGGATTTTTTCCAAACGATAGGCGCGTCAGCTTCGCGCATCTCAACGCCTGATTGCTTGATCCACGATACCCCCACCAACAAAAGCGCTAAGCCAAGCAATATCCAACGCACAACGACCGGAATCGCTGCTTGGTTAGAACTTGCTTGCAAAGTTGGAGTGGCTTGGGTGCTCATGCGTGGCTCAATGTTTGTACGCTGCTTGCACTAGATGGCTCTTGCACAGAAACAAGCTGCTCTTGAGGCGACTCTTTACGCCATGCTTGCAATATGAATTGCCCCACACGCTCCGCCTGAGGAACGCAGCGCAGCGTAGGTTGGGGTGCATTGATGCGCCAAGCACGGACATGGGGCCATAGGTTTAACCAACCAATGGGGCTGTCCGATGAAATACCGAGGGCAATATTTCCTACTTGGTTTTTCAAAAGGAGCAAGTCAGATGCAACGATCTTCCTAAGAGGCACATTGAATGTCAACGACAGCACAATGCCAATGCGCATCACTATGCGCTTATTAGTCAAGGTATAGATAGTTGCCTTGCTAGAGAGGTAAGCACTCCACGTCAAAAGGCCTAACGCAATCGATGCCAAACAGATGCTGGTACCTAATTGTTTAGCCATGTCGAGCCATGCGGTATCCGCATCTACCAGGTGCACGCATTGCAGAAACACCATGAACGCGAAATAGAACGTAATTTTTCGCACATGGAATGCATCCACAGCCAATTGTTTCCAGTCTGGCTGACCTTGCCAAATCACATATTCATTGCGAGGCAGTTGTTCGGGTAAACCCAAGGCCGCCTCGAATTCGTGTTCGTGGTGTGCTTTCATACCAGCGGTTCCTGACGGTTTGGCTCCGCATATAAAAGACCTGCACCGAAATAGGCCATGATTTTTTCTTCTTCCAACATCGTGACTTGGTCGGGAGACTTAGTCGCCGGAACATTGCCAAATTGGTGCGACATCAACGCATGAACGTCAATCGCATCTTCATGGATACGCGCGAAGTTAATAGGGATAAGAATATTTTTATCTGATCCAGCTACTGTCATCTCGATATAGCGAAACAGCATTTCTGAGCGATCTACCCAAAAATCTCGCACGATGCCAGCAGCATGACCATCATCGCCATAGACAGTGTGTCCGCGTGAATCGGTGTCTTGCGTTGCAATGCCGTGGTCCGTTGCTACACGCAAAGGAACAATTTTGACTTCGCCTTCATGTGTCATTTCAGGAACATCCGCTCTATTCGCCCACGCGCCCGGTCCTACGCCAGCAAGCAGAGGATCACCGACTGGCTCGAGTGGTGCGCCATTCCATCGGTGCGAAGGTTTGCCTTGGTACTGTCCATCTTGACGATTCAAGTCTGGGCTCAAGACTTCGTGCCCATTGGGCATTTTGTAGACTTTGGGCGTTGGAATGGATGGCCAACCATCCATCTTTGGACCATTTTCACGGCCATTGTCCATGGGATAACCCTCGCGATGGTTCTCCCGCAAGAGGTAATAAATCAGACCCGCAAAAAATACCCAAAACACATACAAGACGATCTGCGCAACGTCTACATATTGGGTGATCGCACCAGTTTCCATGGTCACTTCTCCATTTAAAAATGAGTTGTTTTCAACTCGGGAACTCTGCCAAGCCAAAAGAACTTCTTCGGGGCTTGGCCACTTCGCGCTGGCTGTTTCGGACCAACGGTCCTAATGCAATCAGCACGACAAACAGCATATAAATTTCAATGTGATAGACAAAGCTATAGGCAGTAGCAGGGGAGTCCAAACTGCTGCCAAGTGCCCCGCTGGTTGCAAGGCTTGCAATCGTGTCTCTCAAAAAACCGCCAGCAGCCATGGCCAGTCCTGAAGCCATGGCCTGCACCGCGCCCCACGCACCTAAAACCATGCCTGCATATTTGTCGTTGTTGAAAGACATGGCAGTGACCAGCATGCCTACAGAAAACAGCCCGCTAGAAAATCCAATTAAAAAAGTACCAGTCCTAAATAAGTTAGGTGAATCCAGCGGCGCAGAAAAAATGACGAAAGCAAATGCCGGTAGTCCCAAGACAACGCCCGCACTGGCGACACGGCAAGCGTCGACACCGCGGATAAGCCACTGCGATGCAAAGAAAAATGCGAGTAATGAACCACCAGCACTGAGAGCAGTCAGCGCGCTGGTCATGCTGACATCCAGACCTAACACTTCTGCACCAAAGGGTTCCAAGATGATGTCTTGCATGCTGAATGCAGCAGTACCGATCGCAACTGTCCATAAAAAGCGGCGCATGCTGTCCTGTGCCATGAGCTTTTGCCAATTTTGTTGGAATCCATTTTCCTCACGTGGGCCACGCTTGGTTGAGCGGGCCTCTTGCTTCCACAAAGACATTAAATTGAAAACCACCACAATGACCGCAGATCCTTGAATCACTTGGATCAAATGGGTAGGCGTAAAGTCCGTCAAAAACACACCGTACAAAACACTGCTACCAATCATTCCAATTAATAGCATGCTGTAGAGCAGAGCCACTACACGTGGTCTTTTTTCTTCGCTAGATAAATCACTGGCCAATGCCAAGCCCGCAGTCTGCGTGACTTGCATGCCAAATCCCACCAACACAAATGCCAAAGTCACGCCAATCTGGCCGAGCCACTCTGTATTAGGCGGTGGGTCTGACAAAAGCAAGAGTGCAAAAGGCATGATGGCCAGTCCGCCAAACAGCATCAACGTTCCCATCCACAAGTAGGGGATGCGTTTCAAACCCAATGCAGATGGGTGTGTATCACTGCGATAGCCGATCAAAGCTCTCAGCGGTGCAAATACCAAAGGTATGGCAAAAGCCAGAGCTACCCACCATGCAGGCATTCCTAATTCCACAATCATCACGCGATTCAAAGTGCCTACCAACAACGAAGTGGTCATGCCAATGACCGCTTGAAAAAGCGACAGGCGCAAAAGTTTGCCAATTGGCAATTCATGGGACGCCGCATCCGCAAAGGGCATGAACCGCAAGCTCTGTGTCTTGAGGTGTGCAAGAAGCGAGCGCGACCACATCATTTCTTAGACCACTCCCAAGCTTGCGATTTATAAAAACCACGGCTAATGCGTTGTGTTCGATTGGCTTGCCAAGTCCCTAGTTCAGGAATTGCGCTGAGTCCCTGCAACAAATCAGATTGCAAGACAGGCTCTAAGGAAGGAGAGCGGTCACTGCGCGGAAATAACCGACCAATGCGGTGCATGGCGGCTAGCAAGGGTGTGCGGGGCGCAAAGGTAAAGATCACTGCTTTGCGGGTGCGTTCGGTTAAACCGTGAATGGCTTTCACAATATCGTCGGTGTCGTAGTGGATCAATGAATCCATCGCCACTACGTAATCAAAATGTCCCATGGCGGGGTCCAACATGTCGCCTGCTAAAAACTCAATGCTGCCTGGGCCGTTTTGAAATTCATGGACACTGCGTTCGCGTGCCAATTGGACCAAGGTGGGAGACAAGTCAATTGCTACCACGTGTGCGCCGCGGCGCATGGCCTCGGTGGCTAGGGCACCCGTACCGCAACCTGCATCGAGTAAACGCATGCCACGCATATCTTCGGGTAACCAAGATAAAAGCGTGGCGCGCATTTGGTCGCGTCCTTCTCGAACGGTTCTACGAATACGCCCGACGGGCGCATTGGAAGTCAATACTTCCCATGCTTTGGCCGCAGTGCGGTCAAAGTAATGTTCGATTTGTTCGCGACGTTCGAGATAACTGGTGTGGTCCATCAATCAAATCCGAGTAAGTCAAAAATATCGCGGTCTTTCATAGGCACCGCAGGCAAGGGGTCACCACCTAACCATAAAGCTGCGGCCAAACGCATGTA
>CANBZB010000066.1 GCA_947373745.1 Burkholderiales bacterium
CGAGTTCGATCCCGCGCCTACGCAATTAGAAGAACTGGTGCAACGCTTAGAAAAAGGCGAATTGGTGCAGCGCGTCACAGTATTGGCGACTGGCGAGAGCCACTTACAAGCTAGTACCTCTCCGCAAGACTTGCAAATTGATGCTGAAAAATTAGTCAACACTTTCGGTCCCGAGTACCGCATGTTGTTGATCGGTGCTGGGCAAATGACCGAGTACTTGGCAACTATGGCCATCTTCAATGGCTTTGCAGTGACCGTGTGCGACCCCCGTGAGGACTACCGAGGTGCATGGTCTGTAGCAGGCGTGACCTTGCATTCCGATATGCCCGACGACGTAGTGCGCGCTTTTGCACCTGATAGACGCAGTTGCGTGATTGCTCTGACACATGACCCCAAACTAGACGACTTAGCTTTGCTGGAAGCTTTAGAGAGCGATGCGTTTTATATCGGCGCGATCGGTTCTCGCAGAAACAACACCGCGCGGCATCAGCGTATGAAAGAACACTTCGAGCAAACCGATGAGCGCCTCGCGCGGTTAAGGGGGCCCATCGGTATTTACATCGGCAGCAAAACGCCCGCTGAAATTGCAGTCAGCATCATGGCCGAAGTGCTAGCGGTTAAAAATGCCGTGCCTTTACCGCGCGATATGGATGTAGCGCACGCGAAGAATTCGCAACATATTGCGCATGATTCTGATTCCATCACTGCTGGCGAAATTGTGTGCGGCATTCCTAACCGCTCTTGACTAGGCTTCTAGACAGCTAACCCGTTTATTTGCGTTCTAAAAGTACGTTTTCTGCCAACGCCAACTGATCCGGCGTATCCACATCCAACACACATCCGATATCGTCAACAGGCAGCAAATGCACTTTGTGTTGCGCGACTACGCGCGCAGCACCTTGGTCGCCAGCGACTTTGCGCAAAGCCTCTCCACACATCGCAGAAAACCCTACGGGGTGACCACGTTGGTTCTCGTACACAGGCACCACAACTTCATGCGAGGCCAGTTCTAGGGCTAATGCCAATAAAGTTTTAGGAAGCACCAGGGGCAAGTCAGCAGGCAAGATCAACCAACCGTTAGCGCTTTGTGTTGCGGTCACACCCGTCGCAATGCTGTCACCCATACCCGCGTTTTCTATGTGTGCAATGTCCGCCGCACGCACCACATGAAAAGGCAACCCACTGGCTTGTACGCTTGCCAAGGTGCGCTCTAAGACGCTACGCCCTTGCAACATAGTGTCTAATTTGTGCTGTCCACCTGAGGCTGCTTTGAAACGCTCCGAGCGACCTGCAGCAAGAACAACCACTGTAGGCAGGCTGTTATCCGTTTTTGAAACTGTCATAGCGTGCACTTTAAAGCAGAATTCAAAAACACCTACCATCACCCCCCATGCAAGACATTTCCAAACTCCGCAAAAGTTACGAGCGCGCTGAACTCAGCGAAACTGACTCTGCTGCAGATCCTTTCAAGCAGTTCGAAGGCTGGTTACAAGAAGCTATCTCTGCTGAACTACCAGAGCCCAATGCCATGACGCTAGCCACTGTGGGCAGTGATATGCGACCTAGCTCACGCATTGTGTTGATCAAAGGCTTGGATGCCCGTGGCATTGTTTGGTTCACCAATTACAACAGCCGTAAAGGCCAGCAATTGGCTGGCAACCCATTTGCCAGTTTGCAATTTCATTGGGTAGAGTTGGAACGCGTAGTTCGTATCGAAGGACGGGTGGAAAAAGTCAGTGACCAAGAGAGCGATGACTACTACAACAGTCGTCCGCTTGACTCACGCATTGGCGCATGGGCTAGTCCGCAAAGCGAAGTTATTTCCGATCGCACAGTTTTAGTGACCAATGCGGTGAAATACGGCGCACAATTTTTATTGCAACCACCGCGACCACCACACTGGGGTGGTTATCGGTTGGTGCCAGACCAATGGGAGTTTTGGCAAGGACGCAAAAGCCGCTTGCATGACCGGTTGCGGTATCGCCTTGATACCAAGCCAAACGCCTCTGTTTGGATGAGAGAGCGTTTGGCGCCTTAGGTCTAGAAACTAGCCTGTAATCCCAGCTTCACACTACGCCCTGCCAAAGGTGGCGCACTGCTTCCCATGCTTTGGGTCAGTACAGATGTTGACGAGTACGCCAATTTGTTATTCAAGTTATCTAACTTGGCAAAGAACATCCAATGCGTCGGCCCGCGATGCGTGTGGTAGTTCAACCCCGCACTCCATGTGGTGTAACTCGCTGTGGTCACTGGCGTCACATTGCTGTAGGTAGGCATTCGGTTTTGTGCACCCGCATGTAAAAACCCAAACCGCACACCCCAAGCGTGTTGCGACCACAGAGCGTCTGCACCTAAACGCATTGGCGCTATCCGAGGCAAAGGGCGAGCGTTGGTTAAATCATCGGCGCGCACTATGTCACCGCGCAATTCCAGATCTACCGCGCCGTGCTGCGCATCATTGGAGAGCAATGCTTGCTGACCACCGACCATTCGAAGTTTGGCATTGGATTCGAGACCCCTAAATCTGGCACGAACGCCTTGGAAGTTATAGACAGGCAAGTCAGAAGAGCTACCCGCTGCCCCCGCCGAAGTTTTGTAACTTCCAGAAGACTGCAGCGAGATAAAGTTAGCAAACTCAGACGTAAACGCAGTTACTCCAAACTTGTGCAATCCGTTTTTCCATTCGCTACCTAAATCAAGTTGCGTGGCTTTCTCTAAAGCCATGGTGGAAGAGCCAATTTCATACGCTCCGGTGGCTGCGTGGGGACCGTAGGCAAACAATTCATAGTCTTTGGGTGCGCGCTGGCTGGTGCTGATATTGCTCGTCAATTGCCAACCGTTTTGCGTTTCGCCTTGTCGCAAGTTACGCATAACACCTAAGGCAAAGCTCATGGGGCTGAAAGTTTTGGTTTGCGCTGCATTTTCGTTATTGGGGCCAATGCTTTCTAAAGACTGGACACTCACAGACTCAGAGCGCGCCCCTGCCGTCCACTGACCCCACGGTGTTTTTAAAGCCTGGTAGGTGAAGAGTGCTGTGCTTTGGGTCCGACTTGTGGGCACGAATTTTTCGTTACCTACTGCGTGCAAATTGTTACGTTCACGCTGCAAACCAATCGTGCCTTCCAGCTGTAATCCGTTAGCTAAAGCCACGCTTCGTTGCCTAGCTTCCATGCGCATATCTAAGCCACCGTTATCAAACTGTGTGCCCGCCACATTGCTGTCGTACTCAGTATGCGAATACTGTGTGTAGCCACCTTGAAACTTGACATCTTCAAACCACTCACTCACACCACGCAGCTTGCCTTCTAGGGCATGGTGACGCCGCACCATGCCAATCGTGACGGCTTGTTCGGCAACTGTTCCGTAGGTGCTTTTATATTCACTGGTGGAGAGGCCCAAATAACCTCGGTCAAGCAGCAAAGTGCCACCTACAGCACTGCCCTTGCTCTCACTTGCAGAGTTACACACGCGCTTTTGCGTAGTGGTTACACCGTTGGCAGTGCAAGACAAGTCTTTAGTCACCCTTAAGTTCTGCGTACTTCTGTCAAAAGCATCTACATGGATCGCGTATTTGTCAGTACCTGTCTCCACCATGGCGCCCGTGCTGCGTTCGTTAGCGGCGCCCCCTACACGTAACTCAGCTTTACCCATGACGCCACCCTGCGCGTCAAACGCACGTTCTCGCGCGATGCGGTTGTCAATCACATTCACCACGCCGCCGATAGCGCTTCCTCCATAAAGCAAAGTAGCGGGACCACGCAGAATTTCAATGCGCTCAGTGGTAAGTGGGTCAATCGGTACCGCATGGTCAAAGCTCAAACCCGAGACATCTATATTCGAACCACTGTTTTGCAATATGCGAATGCGGTCGCCGTCCATACCGCGTATGGTGGGGCGGCCCACATTCGGGCCGAATGAACTGTTGGCGATGCCAGGTAAGTTGTCTAAGGTTTCACCTAGCGTTGAACCTTGGCGTTGCGCTAGCGCTGCGCCCGATAGTTGCTGAGCCGGCACCAATAAGCCCATGCTCTCTAATGAGCGGGCAGTGATGGTGATGTCGTCTAAATGCGTTGCAGTGACATCATTGGTTACTTCTGAATAAGCCCAACCACTCAACAGCGCAAGTGAAAACGCAGCAGAGTGAACCAAACTTACACGCAAAAGGCGCTTGAAAGAATGCGTCATTCCACCCGATACCTTGGCAAACTCAGACCCGTACTTTGTCAGCAAAAGTCTGCAAAAACTTCTTTACCTTCGGCGCCACTACAAATGCGCAATACCCTTGGTTAGGATGGTTCTCGAAATAGTCTTGGTGGTAATTCTCCGCTGCGCTGTAGTTGTCCAGCATCTCTATCTCAGTCACCACTTTGCCATGCATCGCCTTGTTGACTTGGTCTATGACGCTTTGGGCTACTTCACGGTCATCCGCCATGCTTAAGTAAATGCCGCTGCGGTACTGGGTACCCACGTCATTGCCTTGGCGGTTCAAGGTGGTCGGGTCGTGGATGACGAAAAATATCTCTAGTAACTCACGCAAACTGATGGTTTTCGGGTCATAGCGAAGTTGCACCACTTCGACATGTCCCGTATTGCCATCGCAGACTTGTTCATAGCTGGGGTTTTGCACATGGCCGTTGCAATATCCCGATTCAACATCGACAACACCTTGAACACGGTCGAAAACTGCCTCTGTGCACCAAAAGCAACCACCCCCCAAGGTGATGACTGAATAGCTGATTAGGTTTTCTTGTGGGCGTAGGGCTTGCGTCATAAACGATGATTTTAGGCTTTTACCTTACCCCAGCACCCATACGAACCCAGCCATGCCCTTGAATATACGGGGATTGAGGCCAATCGGCTATATTACTAACCAGTCAGTCATTAATTTAAATCAGTGTCGTCCGCCTCTCCCTTACTCGCTATTGATCCACTCCACAAACGTGAACGCCGCAAGCAAGCCCGCCCGGGTGAGTTATTGCAAGCAGCGCTGTCTTTATTTGTAGAAAAAGGGTTTGCAGCTACCCGCGTAGAAGAAGTTGCCGCATTGGCTGGCGTATCGAAGGGCACTTTGTTTTTGTATTTCGAAACGAAAGAGGACTTGCTCAAAGCCGTTATTCGCGAAAACATAGCCAATTTGTTCCCAGCTTGGAACGAAGAATTCAACACTTTCAAAGGCAGTAGCAGCGAGATGTTGCGATACGCCATGCGCTCTTGGTGGGAACGCATTGGCAACACCCCCGCCAGCGGCATCCCTAAGCTGGTCATGGGCGAAGCCCAAAACTTTCCCGACATCGCTAATTTCTATCACGCGGAAGTCATAGAACCGGGTGTAGCTTTGATTCGTCGCATCTTGCAACGCGGCATCGCTAGTGGTGAATTTCGCAAAATTGACCTCGACCAAGCCGTGCACACGGTGTACGCCCCCATGATTTTCCTAATGATGTGGAAAAACTCCATGGGCTTGTGCTCATCAGGTATTCAAATAGATCCTGAGCGCTTTATTGAAATGCAGGTGGACGTTTTGCTCCACGGCATCACTGTTTAACGCCTGCTTTGCAGAATTAGCCCTATGAAAATAACACCCCGTCGTATCCTGATAGCCATCGTTGTGTTGGCATTGGCAGTTGGTATTTGGCGTGCCCTCTCAGTGAAACGAGCACAGCAACTCGCTGCCACCGATGCAGCGCTATTACAGGCACAAATCGAACTCTCTAACAACGACGTCTTCACCGCCGAGATTCGAGAAATCACGCAAGGCTTAGCTGTGTCGGGCACCGTCAAGGCCTTGAATTACGCCATCATCAAAGCGCGCGTTGCGGGTGAATTGAAAGAAATTACGGTTCGCGAAGGCGACTCTGTCACCGCAGGACAAGTGTTGGCCCGTATTGACCCCGTGGAATACCAACGGCGCTTTGAACAAGCGCAAGAACAAGCCAGCGCAGCCAAGTCGCAAATGGAAATTGCCCAACGCCAATGGGATACCAACAAAGCTTTGGTAGACCAAGGTTTCATCTCGAAAACTGCGCTAGACAACTCATTGGCTTCTTTTCAAGGTGCAGTCGCCAGCCATAAGGCGGCCATTGCAGGCGCTGATGTGGCGCGCAAATCCTTAGACGATTCGGTATTGCGTGCGCCCTTTTCTGGCGTTATTGCTGTGCGTGCAGCGCAACTCGGCGAGCGCGTAGGAGTTGACGCCAAAGTTTTAGAGTTGGTTGATTTGCGCCAACTTGAAGTAGAGGCACCGCTGAGCCCTAGCGATTCTCTGGACGTCAAGATAGGTCAAACGGCACAGTTGCAAATAGAAGACCGTCCTGATTTGGTGACAGCCCATGTATCCCGCATGAGTCCGAGTGCACAAGCGGGCAGCCGTAGTGTTTTGGTCTATCTCACTTTAGACAAACCCGCAGGTTTACGACACGGTTTATTTGCCAAAGGTAATTTAGGGCTTGTGAACGCACAACTCATGGCTGTTCCCCTGACAGCGGTACGTACCGACCACCCTAGCCCTTATGTGCAATTGCTAGAAAAAGTAGGTGAGGAAACGCGGGTACGCCATCAAACCGTGGAAATGGGTATCCGCGGCAATGATGCATCTGGCAAAGACCCACAAGATTGGGTGGCCGTCAAAGGGTTGACAGCGGGCAGTATGGTTTTAAAAGGCCAAGTAGGTGCTATGCGTGAGGGCATGCTGGTGCGATTTACCGCGGTCAACACAGCACCAGCCGCATTGAATTCAGCAACATTGGCTACGCCTGCTTCTGCAGCTTCTGCTGCACGCTAAATCCATTGACAACGCACCATGTGGTTCACCAAAGTCAGCCTCAAAAACCCCGTCTTTGCGACGATGGTGATGCTTGCTTTTGTGGTGCTGGGCTTATTCTCGTACCAGCGTCTCAAGATCGATCAATTCCCCAATATTGACTTACCCGTCGTCGTCATAAGTACCGAATACCCTGGAGCCTCGCCCGAAATTGTCGAAAACGAGGTGACCAAAAAAGTTGAAGAAGCGGTGAATTCGATTGCTGGCATCAATGCGCTCACGTCACGCAGTTATGAAGGTATGTCCGTGGTGGTGGTGGAGTTTGATCTCACTATTGACGGTCGCAAAGGTGCTGATGATGTGCGCGAGAAAGTCGCGTTGATGCGACCCACTTTGCGCGATGAAGTGAAAGACCCACGTATCTTGCGTTTTGATCCTGCGAGCCGCGCGATCTGGTCTTTGGCCGTGTTACCAGGCACGTCATCTTTATCTGCGGTGGAACTGACCAACTGGACGGACCAAGTTCTGAAGAAACGCCTTCAAAACGTGTCTGGCGTTGGTGCTGTGAACATGGTGGGCGGCACCTTACGCGAGATCAATATCTATCTCAATCCCCAAGCGATGGAGTCTTTGGGCGTATCCGCCGAGCAAATCGCCAATGCAGTCGCGTCAGAGGCCAAGGATATGCCCGTTGGCTCTCTGCGATCTCTGCAGCAAGACCGGGTGATCCAGGTTGAAGGCCGTATGTTGCGTCCAGAGATGTTTGGGCAAATCATCGTGGCGCGTAAAGCCACTACGCCTATTCGCCTTAGCCAAGTAGCCACTATCAAAGACGGGGCGCAAGAAGTTGAAAACTTGGCACTCTATAACGGGCAACGCACCTTACTCATCACGGTTCAAAAAGCATTAGATGAGAACACGATCGAAGTCGTCGATAACCTCAACAAAGCCGTTACAGCCCTCAAAACCGAATTGCCCAAAGGGGTTGCGTTAGAGACTGTGCAAGACGGCTCGCGTCCGATTCGTGTGGGTGTTGAGAATGTCCGACGCACTTTAATTGAAGGCGCCTTACTAACCATCTTGATCGTATTTTTATTCTTGAACTCTTGGCGATCCACGGTGATCACTGGACTGACCTTGCCGATCTCCATCATCGGCACATTTTTGTTCATGTACATGTTCGGTTTTACCATCAATATGGTGACCTTGATGGCGCTATCGCTTTGCGTAGGCTTGCTGATTGACGACGCCATCGTGGTGCGCGAGAACATCGTGCGCCATGTGCAGATGGGCAAGGCCCCCTATGAAGCCGCTATGGATGGCACACAAGAAATCGGTCTAGCGGTATTGGCTACCACCTTCTCTATCGTCGCCGTGTTTTTACCGATTGGGTTTATGGGCGGCGTCATAGGTAAGTTCTTTCACGAATTTGGTTTGACCATCGTGGCTGCGGTTTTGATCTCCATGTTTGTGAGTTTCACCCTAGACCCGATGCTTTCTTCCGTATGGCATGACCCTTCGATTGAAGTTCACGGAAAAACCATGGTAGATCAAGCCAAAAAAGCCAATTGGTATGACCGCACCGTTAGACCTATCACTGCATGGTTCGAACTAAGCACCCAACGCCTAGAGGCGCTCTACCAAACCACTTTGCGTTGGTCGCTACAGCACAAGCGGGCCACGCTAGGTTTGGCTGGCGTCGTATTCGTAACCAGCATTTTTATGGTTCCTTTGCTGGGAACTGAGTTTGTACCTAAAGCAGATTTTTCTGAAACCTCGGTGAATTTTTATACGCCGGTGGGTTCATCGCTAGAAGCCACTGAGGCCAAAGCCCAGCAAGTAGAGCAAATCATCCGTGAGTTTCCTGAGGTGCGATACACGCTAGCGACGATCAATACTGGCAACGCCAATGGAAAGATCTACGCCAGCATCTACATTCGCCTGATTGATCGCAACCAACGCCAGCGCAACGTCGATGAAATGACTTCTTTTTTGCGCAACCGCTTACAACACGTTTCTGGCATCACTGTGACCCATGCTGGCCTACTCGATAGCGTAGGCGGCAACAAGCAAATCGAGTTTTCGTTATTAGGGCCTGATTTGCGTGAACTTGAACGCCTTGCACAGCAAGTGATGGTGAAGGTAAAGCCTATTGCAGGCTTGGTGGATCTTGACTCCAGTGTGAAACCCAACAAACCCACGGTCCAAGTAGCCCTACAACGTGAAGCTGCCAGCGATCTAGGTCTCACACTTGGCAATATTGGCAACCAATTGCGTATCTTGGTTGAAGGAAAAACAGTCACCAATTGGTTAGCCCCTGACGACCAAACCTACAACGTGAACGTCCGTTTGGCACCAAGTGCACGCGACAACATCCAAGACATTGAACGCCTGCCTTTTGTCGTTGGAACCGCTGCAGATGGAACGGCCAGAGTGGCGCGCTTGAATCAGTTCGCCCATGTTGTCGAAGGCACTGGGCCTAACCAAATCAACCGCCGCAATTTGATGCGTGAAGTTGCCATCAACGCCAACGTCTTTAACCGCTCGGCGGGCGAGGTCTCTAGCGATATCAAAAAAATCATGGAAGAGATGGTGTTGCCACCAGGCTACCGTTACCAATTTAGTGGGTCCACAAAAAGCATGAAAGAGTCTTTTGACTATGCCGTCTCCGCTTTGGTATTGGCGATTGTGTTTATCTACATGATCTTGGCAAGTCAATTCAAAAGCTTTTTGCAACCGCTGGCGCTTATGACTGCCCTCCCTTTGACACTCATTGGTGTTGTCTTGGCATTGCTGATGTTTGGATCTGCCTTATCGATGTTTTCCATCATTGGCATGGTGATGCTCATGGGCTTGGTGACTAAGAACGCAATTTTGTTGGTTGACTTTGCCATTCGCGCGCGTGAAGACAAAATCCGTGTAGATGGCAGTCGGCAAATGGGCTTACCCCGTGAAGAGGCGCTGTTATTGGCTGCACAAGTGCGTTTACGGCCTATTTTGATGACCACCTTGGCCATGATTTTTGGCATGATCCCCTTGGCTTTTGCCATGACAGAGGGGTCAGAGCAGCGGGCACCTATGGGCCAAGCTGTGATTGGCGGGGTGATCACCTCGTCCTTGCTGACCTTGGTGGTTGTGCCTGTGGTGTATTGCTATTTAGATGATTTTGCTAATTGGATACGCCACAAATGGCAGGCTCCCAAGCTTGGTTAATCGCCAAACGTGTGCCCGTTAAAATTTTATGAATTCAACCTACCTAGCCCGGAGTCACGCGATGAACGCTTTAGAACAAGCCCGCTTTAATATGGTGGAGCAACAAATTCGCCCATGGCAAGTTTTAGACACTGCTGTTTTGCACACACTGCAACATATTGCGCGTGAAAGCTTTGTTCCCACCGCCTACCAAGCATTAGCCTATACCGATACGGAGATTCCTCTAGGCCATGGAGAGGAAATGTTGCCACCCCGTGTGGATGCCCGTCTCTTGCATGATGTGCATCTCATACCAACAGACAAAGTTCTAGAGATTGGAACAGGCAGCGGCTACCTCACAGCTTTACTGGCAGACCGATCCCACCATGTGGTGAGTTTAGAAATCAACCCCGAATTGCATGCCCAAGCGCGGGCGAATTTGCAACGCGCTGGCGTCTCCAATGTGGATTTACGCTTGGTAGATGGCAGCGCAGGGGCTGCAGATGCAGGTCCCTTTGATGCCATCGTATTGGGCGGATCGATTCATGAAGTACCACAAGCTTTACTTCAACAACTCAACGTGGGCGGTCGTTTGATAGCCATCGTTGGAGAAGATCCTGTCATGCATGCCACTTTGTACACCCGCACCAGCGCAACCGCGTGGGACCATCGCGAACTTTGGGATACCACGGCCCCACGTTTGTTGGGTTTTGCTGAACCAAGTCGCTTCCACTTCTAAATTTGCCACATGATTGACCAAATTCAACCCTCTCAACTGCCTGACTGGATCAGTAGCAAGTCCGCATACGGAAATACCGTTGTATTGGATGTACGCGAACCCTATGAGGTGCAAACAGCTTGCGTCACCGCCAACGGGTTTGAGTTACTCACCTTGCCCATAGGCTCCATTGTGGAAAAGTTATCTGAATTAGACAAAACTCGCCCGATTGCATGTCTATGTCACCATGGGAGTCGTAGCATGCAAGTCGCAGCGTATTTGTCTAGCCAAGGGTTTACGCATCTCGCCAATATTGCGGGTGGTATTCACGCATGGTCATCGCAAGTCGATGCGACTGTGCCTACCTATTGATTTTTGAAAGAATCGCATGAAGCTGTCCCGCAACTTATTTCGTCCGCTTCCTATCGCACTAGCGGTTGTGTTGTCGTTTTCTTCACACGTACAAGCGCAAAGCTTGGTAGATTTGTATGAAGTAGCACGCGGCTACGATGCGTCTTTTATTTCTGCAAAAGCCCAGTACGAAGCAAATTTAGCTAAGGCGAATCAGACGCTGGGGGGGATATTGCCTAGCATTTCCTTGAGTTCTACTGCTACGCGTACCAACGCAGAACTTACGTATGACAAGCCCACAAGCACTTATGTGAACGGCCAGAATATATACGGCAACTACACAGCCAACGTGACAATGACACAGCCTCTCTATCGACCTGCTGTGTGGGCTACGTATAAGCAAGGCGGAAGACAACTACTACAGGCGACAGCCCAATATGAAGCAGCCGAACAAGAGTTGTTGGTTCGGGTCACACAAACGTATTTTGATTTCCTTTCGAGCCAAGACAGTCTTGAATTTGTGAAGGCGCAGAAGAAAGCAGTGGCAGAACAGCTTGCATCTGCTAAACGCAATTTTGAAGTCGGAACCGCCACCATCACGGGAGTGCGAGATGCACAAGCGCGGTATGACTTGACTTACGCCCAAGAAATCGCTGCTGAGAACGATGTCCGTATCAAAATCTTGGCGCTTGGCTTGGCGGTTGGCAAAACAGACTTAAAGCCCAAGCCACTTCGTGACAACTCGAAATTAATTGAACCACCTAAAGACTCCATGGACACTTGGGTATCCCAATCAGAGGCTATGAGTCCGACAGTCAAACAAGCGCAATTGGCACTTGATGTTGCTAAATTGGAAGTTGACAAGGCCTTTGCGGGTCACTTACCAACCTTGGATGGGCAAATCGCCTACGGCGGCGTACGCAATCTTTCTGGTTCATCAACAAGTCCTACTAGCGGCGTTAGCAACCATGTTTTAAATCCTTCTGCCAGCATTACGCTCAGCGTTCCCCTCTTCGCAGGTCTTACCACGCAATACCGAATTCGTGAAACTAAAGCATTGGAAGCCAAAGCAGTATCCGACTTTGAAAATGCCAAACGCACGGTGGCGCAGACGACCCGCTCGGCATACTTAGGCTTGATTGCTGGTTT